>VBAP01000037.1:12573-16919 GCA_005882335.1 Candidatus Segetimicrobium genomatis | reverse complement strand
TGAAGCGGCCGGTGGCGCGCGATGACGCCATCGCCCTCCGTGATATCATGCATCTGGGTCTGTCGTTCGATCACCGCATCTTCGATGGCGCGGTGGCGGACGGATTCCTGACCCGGATCAGGCAGAAACTGGAGAGCGCTCCAGGCGGGGCCGCCGCACCAAATGACTTTTAGGAACCGGAAATGCGGGAACGAGGGAACGCGGGAACACGGAAAGACGATGCCGGACGGTGAGGTCTTGGTGATTCGTGGCGTTGAATGAGCAACCGCTCAAGCGGCCGGAGTGGCTGAAAGCGAAGCTGCCGGCCGGGCCCAATTACGCCGATCTCGTGCAGATCATGCGCGCGCAGGGCCTCCACACGGTGTGCGAGGAGGCGCGCTGCCCGAATATCGGGGATTGCTGGGAACGCCGCACGGCGACCTTTCTGGCACTGGGGAACCTGTGCACCCGCAACTGCGCCTACTGCGCGATCGCGCACGGGCTGCCGACGGAACTGGACCTGGCGGAACCCGAACGCGTGGCGCGGGCGGTGCAGGCCATGGGGCTCCGGCACGCGGTGATCACGTCGGTCAACCGCGACGACCTCGCCGACGGCGGCGCCGGGATCTTCGCCGCGATCATCGGGAAAATTCATCAATACCTCCCACAATGCACGGTGGAGGTGCTCATCCCCGATTTCAAGGGCGACGCCGCGGCGCTGCAGACGGTGCTGGACGCCGGTCCCGAAATCCTGGGGCACAACATCGAGAGCGTGCCCCGGGTGTTCAAGATCGTCCGCCACGGCGGTGGCTACGAGCGGTCCCTGGAACTGCTGCGGCGGGCGAAGGAGTGGGGGTACACCGCATTCACCAAGAGCGGCATCATTGCGGGCATGGGGGAGACCTGGGGCGAGTTGTTGCACACCATGGCGGACCTGCGCGCAGTGGATTGCGACGTCCTGACCGTGGGTCAGTACCTGCGCCCCGGCCCCGACTATCATCCCATCGACCGCTACTATACCCCCCAGGAGTTCGCCGAGTTGAAGCGGATCGGCCTGGAGATGGGTTTCAAGTACGTCGAGTCCGGTCCGCTGGTACGATCCTCGTACCACGCCGATGAGCAGGCCCGGGCCGTCCGCGCGATGCAAGCTCGGATTCAGCCCGCTCCGTCACCTGCCTAGTTCCTCTCACCGGCTTATCTGATCCTCTGGACCACGGCCGTGCGCCGGTTGGCGTCCGGCGGCAGACGAATCCCAACCTGAGACGAGATACTCAGGCGCGGGGGGCCCCGCGCCCAGGCTGGCGCGAAGGTCTGCGCTTCGGAGGTAAGGGTGTGCCTGTCGCCGCTCGGTCCCATCGTGACCTGCACGTCTGGCAGCGGGCTGACGACCTGGCTCAGCTGGTCTACCGGCTGACGTGGAAGTTCATGCAGGCCGACCCTGGATTGGTGCAACGCATGCGCGCGTCGGCCATCAGTGTCGCGGCCGGCATCGCCGCCTCGCAGCGTGGGGGACGGGCGCAGGCCCGCCGGACGCTACAGGCGGTGTCCATCGCGCTGGCCGAACTTGGATACTGCATGCACTTCGCGCGCCGGTCCGGGTTCATCGGAGATCTGGACCTCCGCAAGATGACCTCACTGGAAGAGGACGTGAGCCATCACTTGGAGCCGTTGCTGAACCCGGATTCCGGTCAGCGCAGACCGGGGCTGACCTGATGGACCGCAGGATTCCGGCTGCGGATCCGCCGAAGTCCATCCGGCGCCATGTCAATAGAGGCCGCGCATCCCCAAAGATGCCGGCGGCGCCAACGCAACGTGGGGAGGGATACCCGTGGCTCGAGAAACCATCAAGTCGGATGAGGCACCTGCGGCGATCGGCCCGTACTCACAGGCGATCAAGGCCAACGGGTTTGTGTTTCTGTCCGGCCAGCTCGCCCTGGATCCGCGCACGGAGCAGATGGTCGGTCAGGACATCAAGACCCAGACCCGCCGGGTTCTGGACAACATCAAGGTGGTGCTTCAGGCGGCGGGGTCGTCGCTGGACAAGGTGGTGAGGTGCGGCGTCTTTCTGAAGGACATGAACGATTTCGGTCCTATGAACGAGGAGTACGGCAGCTATTTCCGTGAACTGCCGCCGGCCCGCACGACCGTGCAGGTGGCCAAGCTGCCTCGGGATGGGCTGATTGAGATCGATGTGATTGCGATGCTCTGAGGAGTCGCGGGACAGACCCGCCGCCGCGCCTATCGGCCGCGTACAAACTCCTCCTAGTGGCCCCGGACATCCAGTTGGCGATTACTTTGATAAGGAACACCTGCCTCTCTAGGGCTAAGGATCAGCGGACATGCATCGACTGCGAGACGGCCGACCGCCTGGATGCAATCATCTGCCCAAAGACATCTTCGCGGGTTCTTTTTTCGCCAATATTGCATCCGTGGTCGAGTGCATTCACTGCGGCAGCGTGTTCGAGTTGGGCGACGCCGTTTGGGTCGACGGGCTTTGGAGTTGCCCACATCACCTGGAGTGCGGCGGTTCGCTCATCGATTTCGTGCCGGCCCGCAGACGAAAGGCTCTCCGACGTGTTGCCCGGTCCCGCAAACATTGAGGCGACATCGAGCCAATTGCGTGCTCGCGCCATGGCCAAACGACTTGAACGGGAACAGGCTATCACATTACGGCAAGCGGGCCTCTCATACTCTGAAATCCGAGCCAGGGTGCCCGTTGCAAAGGCCACGCTGTCGGGATGGTTCCGGCATGTCGGGTTGTCGAAGCCGCAACGCCAGCGACTTACCGCCAAGAAACTTGAAGCAGGACGTAGGGGAGGACAAAAAGTTCACGAGGAGAGACTGGCGCGCCTCGCCCACAACGTTGCTGCAGGAAAGGCCGAGGCACACCAGCACATTCGGAATCGGGACTTACGCTGGGTGCTCGGGACTGCGCTTTATTGGGCTGAGGGGTCAAAGGCGAAGCCTTGGGCACCAGGCGGAAGAGTTGAATTCACAAACACAGACCCGAAGATGCTGCACGGTATTCGGGTTTGGCTCGAGGAGTTTTGTGCACCTGACGAACCGGAAATTCGGTACTCGTTGTACATTCATCCGACTGCCAACGTCGAACGTGCGGAAGCATTTTGGGCAAGCGAGTTAGGCATCGATCGGTTATCGTTGCGCACGTACTTCAAGAAGCACAATCCCTCGCCGAGGAGGAAAAACATCGGCGACGGCTACCATGGTACAATCAGAATGACCGTTTGTAAGAGCAGTACATTACTGCATCGGATTCGCGGTTGGATCGAGGCGCTTGCAGACTATTGCGGGGTGGTCTAAGTGGCAAGACGCCCGGCTTTGGACCGGGAAATTCCAGGTTCGAGTCCTGGCCCCGCAGCCACTCGACTCGCCGCCTGACGGCAACTCCCTAGCTCACCGAAGAGATGTCGCTCCGACGTGTTGGTCCGCAACCGTAGGGAAGGTTGCGGCCTCCCCGGCTCTTTCCCCCGGCGGTCGAAGGTTCTATCCTGATATCGTGGATACACCGACGCTCATCCTTGAGCTCCTCAAGGCGCTGATTTGGCGCGTTAATCGACGCCATCGAGCAGGCTGACCAGCCGCAGGGCCGCCAAGAGCGAGGAACCGGACCGTAACCGGATGCGATTGAAAGCGTCGGTGCGAAAATTCTTGGAAAACGAGCGCGTCTGCCACGTCGTGGCGGCGGGCAAGATTTACTTCGCGACAGACGCGCAAAGCCAGAAGGCGTGCAATTTCAGCGCGGGGCTGGACTGAACTATCTTCCGAAAAGTGCACGCCTCGCGTGCCTGGTTGTGCAATAAGGGCAGGAGTCGTTTTCGCCGTCACGGAATACGGGCTAGAGCACCTTTGGAGGGGTGAATGGAACAGGTGCACGCCGTGGTGCTGGCGGCGGGGAAGGGCAAGCGGATGCACTCCGACCTTCCCAAAGTGCTGCACCTCCTGTGCGGTCAGCCCCTCATCCTGTACGTTTTTGACGCGCTCCATCACGCCGGCATTCCATCCTCCATCGTGGTCGTCGGACAAGGGGACGATCGCGTCTGCGAGGTCGTTGGCCCGCAGGCGCGGTATGTCGAACAGCCGGAGCCGCGAGGCACCGGCCACGCGGTCATGACGGCGCTCCCGCTGCTGCCCCAGGACGGCACCCCGGTGCTGGTGCTCTATGGGGATACGCCGCTGCTGACCGCGGAGACCATCCACGCGCTCCTGGCCCTGCACCGGACCAGCGGCTCGGCGGCGACACTGTTGAGTGCGCAGGTGCCGGATCCGACCGGCTATGGCAGGGTGATCAGGGACCACGACGGCCGCGTACGCAAGATCGTGGAAGAGGTGGATTGTTCGGACGAGGA
>VBAP01000037.1:1569-12514 GCA_005882335.1 Candidatus Segetimicrobium genomatis | reverse complement strand
CGCCCAGGGTGAGTACTACATCACCGATACCATCGGCTGGCTGCTGGCGCGAGGGCGCCGGGTCAGCGCCCTCGTGGCGCGCGGGGAGGAGACGGTTGGCGTCAACTCGCGAAAGGAACTGGCCGCCGCGGAAGCGTTGATGCGCCGGCGCCTTCTCGACCGTTTGATGGAGGGCGGCGTTACGATCGTTGATCCGGCCACGACGTACGTGCATGCGGGTGTGCAGGTCGGGCCGGACACGGTCATCCATCCACAGTCGTACCTGGAGGGGGCCACGGCGGTGGGCGCGCGCTGCACAATTGGGCCGCAGGCGCGTCTGGTCGGTGCCAGCGTAGGGGACGATGTGACGGTCGTGGCCTCGTCCGTGGAGCACGGAGTGATCGGCGACGGATCCGCCGTGGGTCCCTATAGCCGTTTGCGGCCCGGGACGCGCGTGGGGCGGTTCGTCGAGATCGGGAACTTCGCCGAACTCAAGAACCACATGAGCTACCTCGGCGATGTCACCATCGGCGCCCGGGTCAACATCGGTGCCGGCACGGTGACCTGCAACTACGACGGGAAGCGCAAGCACAGCACGATCATCGACGATGAGGCCTTTATCGGGAGTGACACCATGCTGATCGCGCCGATCCGCATCGGCAAGGGGGCGATGACCGGCGCAGGCTCGGTCGTCAACAAAGATGTCCCTCCCGGAGGCGTGGCCGTCGGCGTGCCGGCCCGAGTGATCCGGTATCTTACCGCGGATCCCCAGCCCTAGTGCCGTACCAACTTGATAGGTACATTTGCGGTTTGAGCGATTCAACAGGATTACGAAGAGCGCACATGGCAATCAAGTTGGTACGGCACTAGTCACCTGGTGAGGCGCAGGCGGTCGAGGCGCAGCAGATGCAGCAGACGCGTTTGGTAGAAACGCAGCGAGCGGCCCCGCGTGAGGTCCCACAGCGTTCGCGGCTGAAGCTGTTCAGCGGTCGGGGCAACCCGGCGCTGGCGCAGGAGATCGCGGCTGGGCTCGACGTCCCGCTGGCGGAGATGAGCATCTTCCGCTTCGCCGACGGCGAGATCGGGGTGCGCATCGAGGAGAGCGTACGCGGCGAGGATGTGTTCGTCATCCAGTCGACCAGTCCGCCGGTGAACGAGAATTTGATGGAGTTGCTGGTGATGGTCGATGCGCTGCGCCGGGCTTCGGCCGACCGGATCACGGCAGTCATCCCATACTTCGGCTATGCGCGCCAGGATCGGAAGATGCGGCCCCGCGAGCCGATCTCTGCCAAGCTCGTCGCCAACCTGCTCACGGCGGCGGGCTGTCACCGCATCCTCACCGTGGATCTGCACGCCGGGCAGATCTGGGGATTTTTCGATATTCCGCTGGATCACCTGCCGTCGCGGATGATCCTGGGCGACTACGTCGCGCGCAAAGGGCTGGAGAACATCGTCGTCGTCTCTCCAGACGTCGGTGGGGTACCGCGCGCGCGGGAGTTCGCCAAGCAGCTGGGGGCGCCGATCGCCATCATCGACAAGCGCCGCGACCGGCCGAACCAGGTAAAGGAAGTCGTGCACGTGATCGGCAAGGTGCACCGCAAGACCGCCATCATCGTTGACGATATCGTCGACACCGCCGGCACCCTGACCATCGGGGCGCAGGCGCTGATCAAGCGAGGGGTCACCGCCGTGTATGCGTGCGCCACGCACGCGCTCTTGTCGGGTCCGGCCGTGCAGCGGATCAGCGGGAGCGCCATCGTCGAACTGGCGGTCACCAACACGATTCCACTACCCGCCGAGAAGAAGATGGAGAAGATCACGGTGCTTTCCGTCGCGCCGCTGCTCGCCGAAGCCATCCGGCGCGTGCACGAGGACCGGTCTGTGAGTCAACTCTTTGACTGAGGCGAACTTGGCGAACACGGCGAGCGGGCGAACAGATCATACCGGTCTTGATGCAAGAGCTTATGGGCATCTTTTCTGGTGTTCGCCGTGTTCGCTCTGTTCGCGCTGTTACTGATTGTCTGTGGGCATAACTCTAGAATGGTGAAGCCATGTACATCCCCCCGTACGTGATCGGCGGGCTCCTGGCGCTGTTGTTCACCTACGCCATCGCCTACGAGATGCGGTGGGTCGCGCTGGGGTTGGGCGCCATGACCCCGCCCGGCGGCCGGCACATCCATACTCAGCCGGTGCCGCGGCTTGGTGGGCTCGCCATCTTCGGGGGCGCGCTGCTGGCATTGCTCGCGACCCTCCCGATCGACCAGTCGGTCGCCCTGGTGCGCGAGACACGCTACGTCGTGCTCGCAGTCCCATACAAACCCCTCCCGCTGCCGGTGGTGGGCATCCTGCTTGGTGCGGCCGCCATCACCGCGCTGGGAGCGATTGACGATGTGCGATCCCTGCCGGGGCGGGTGAAATTCCCTCTGATCTATGCCGCCGCCAGCATTCCGGTGTGGTTCGGCATGACGACCGACTTCATTACGCATCCGGTCACCGGGGCGGTCGTACCGCTGGGGGTGACAGGCAAAGTATTCACGGTGGTGTGGTTGGGGTCGATGGCGATCGCGATGAACTCCATCGATGGCGTGGACGGGCTGGCCGCCGGCGTATCGGTGATCACCGGCATGACGCTCCTCAGCGCCGCCGCCTACCGCCATGACGTCCTGACCATGACGCTGGCGGCCGCGGCCGCCGGCTCGGCCCTCGGCTTCCTGCGTCACAACTTTAATCCGGCCCGATCGTTTATGGGCGACTCCGGTTCGATGCTGCTGGGATTCCTGCTTGGCGCTGCTGCGGTGCGGGGGCTGGCGAAAGCGGCCACGGCGCTCAGCCTCGCCGTCCCTGTGCTCGCACTCGCGGTGCCTATTCTGGACACCGGCTACGCCATCGTCCGGAGGTACCGGAACGGCGTCTCTATCTTCGTCCCGGATCGGGGCCACCTGCACCATCGCCTGCTGGATCGCGGGCTGTCACAGCGCCAAGTCGTCTTCATGCTGTGGCTGCTGTCGGCCATCCTCGGGCTCGGTGGGCTGGCCGCAACTGGCATCAGCCGGACGCCGTCCCTGATCATCCTGGCGGTGATCGCCCTCTTCCTGGTGGTGTTGGGATGGCGCCTTGGGTTGGCTCGCCTGCACCGGCCACACGCCACCGAACTCCCTGGTCCGGCCAACCTCCCCTGACCGGCGTGCGACAACACGCCCGAATCCACACGATCTTCCCAATCTTCCCAATCTCACGCCCTGCCGTCTCTCGCCTTGATGGGGATAGTGGAGTCCAGCTAGATCAGGTGGATTGGGTAGGTCGGGTAGATTGGGTAGATTGGGTAGATCGGGTAGATTAAGGGATTGAGATGGCGACACTGGCCGTACCAAAGCCGCTGGCTGCCCGCCAGGCCGCGTCGGCGGGGCGGCTGTCCATCATGACGATCTTTGGCACGCGGCCGGAGGCGGTGAAGATGGCTCCGGTTGTGCAACGCTTGCGCGCCAGCGCGGAGTTCGCTCCCATCGTGGTCACCACCGGCCAGCACCGGGAGATCCTGGATCAGGTCACGCGGCTGTTTGGGATTACGCCCGACGTGGACCTGAACATCATGCGGCCGGAGCAGTCACTGGTGGACATCACCACCCGCGCCCTGGCGGGGTTGCACCGCGTGCTGGACGAGCTGCGGCCGGAGATGGTCCTGGTGCAAGGCGACGCCCACACGACGTTCATCGGCGCACTGGCCGCCTACTACCACCGGATCCCCGTTGGACACATCGAAGCGGGTCTACGCACCTACGACAGGTACCAGCCGTTCCCGGAAGAGATGAACCGCCGCATGACGTCGGCGCTGGCCGAGATGCAATTTGCGCCCACGGCCCGGGCCAAGCGAAACCTGCTGGGGGAAGGTATCCCCGAGGGGTCGATTTTCGTCACCGGCAACACGGCGATCGATGCGCTGCAGGCGGTGCAGCGTCTGCCAGACGTCCCGGCCGTCGCGGGGATTCCGCCGCTCGGTGGGCGCCGGCTGCTGCTGGCGACGACGCATCGCCGGGAGAACTGGGGCGAGCCGCTCCGGGAGATCTATCTGGCCCTGCGGGATCTGCTGGACCGCTTTCCCGATGTGTTGCTTGTTTTCTCGGTGCACCCGAACCCGGCTGTGCGCCGTGTCGTGCACGAAGTATTGCATGAGCATCCCCGAGCGCAGCTGATCGAGCCGCCAGAATACGCATCCTGGGTGCGCCTGATGCAGCAGGCGTATCTCATCCTCACCGATTCCGGCGGCATACAAGAGGAGGCCACGGCCCTGGGACGGCCGGCGTTGGTGCTGCGCCGGGTCACCGAGCGGCCTGAAGGCATCGAAGCTGGGACAGTGGCCCTGGTGGGTACTGATCGCGCCAACATCGTGCGAGAAGCTGGCCGCCTGCTGACCGATCCGGCGGCCTACCAGGCGATGGCGCAGGCACACAATCCCTTCGGAGATGGCCGCGCATCAGAACGAATCGTCCAGGCCCTGCGTTTCTACTTCAGGAGGAGTGACAGTCGTCCCGAGGAGTTTGCGGGCTAGCGCGGAGAGCGACCTCACACCATGCGCACGGAGGCCGTCATTTTCGCGATCGTCGTCTCTGGCGCAGCAGCCGTCCTGGCGCCGTACCGGCTTGATTCGCGCCACGTTCCGCCGGCAGACGGCCAGACCCATCGCGTTGGTACGGCACTGGCCGCGGATCTGCTCGATGTGAAGAGCAGCCTGGCAGGCGTGGTGCAGGAGGAACGCCTCGTGAAGGCCGGCGACCAGGTGGAGGACGCCCAGCCGCTGGTGTATGTGCGCACGTCGTTGACCGGCGCCATCGGAGTGGCGGCACGCGCGCCACAAGACGGTATCGTTCGCGAGGTCCTGGTCCAGCCGGGGCAGCGGATTGAGCGCGGCGACATCGTCGCCCGTCTGCAGCCCCGATAAAGACAATCTACTCAATCTTCCCAATCTCCCCAATCAACTGATGAGACCGAAACATCCGCCGCCAACGTGATGACGGTTGATCGGGTGGATTGGGCAGATCGGGTGGATTGGGTAGATTGAGGGGGCATGGGGGATTTGTCGGCGCGGCGCGGAATCACCACCACAGACACCGGGCGCCGTTTGCGGGTCTGTGTCGCTGAGGGAGGCAGGAGAGTGGTCAGACGCGTCGTTGTGGTGGTGATGCTGCTGGCGGTCGTGCTGACGCCGCTGATGGGCTGGGCGCAGTCCAAGCCTGCTCTTCCGGCGATCATGCCGCTGCGGGAGGTCAAGCCCGGGATGCGCGGCATCGGCCGCACGGTCATCCAGGGGCAAAAAATCGAGGAGTTCGACATTGAAATCATCGGCACCCTGCAAGGGGGCGGTGGCATCATTCCGGTCCGCCACCTGATCCTCTTTCGCGCGTCCGGGCCGATGACCGATCGCTCCGGCGGGACTGCCGCCGGGATGAGCGGCAGCCCGCTGTACATCAACGGCAGGCTGATCGGCGCCCTCTCAGCGGGGTACCTGTACCAGCCCGGGAAACGCGACCTCGCCTTGGGCACACCCATCGAGGAGATGTTGCCTGTGCTCGATCTCCCACAAGGCACCGCACGGATGCCATGGCCGCGCACATTCGTCGCGTCCCAGCCATTCCATCTCGGCGCGCGAACGGTCTCCCGCGTCGTGGTGGCCGACACGCTGGCGCAAGCCCAGCAGGTGGATGCGGCCGGCCTGCCCGGCACGGCCGCGTTCATTCCAGCCACGTTTCCGGTGATGGTCTCTGGCCTGTCGCCGCGCGCGGTAGGTTTGCTCCGGCAGGCCTTGGGTCCAGCGCAGCCATTGCTGCAGTACGAACAGGAACCGGCGACGTTCGCCGCCGCGCCCATCACCGGCGGGAGCTCGGTGGGGATCTTGCAGGTGCGCGGTGACGTGAACTACGGCGGCATGTGCACCGTGACGCTGCGCGTGGGGGACAAGCTCCTCATCTGCGGCCATCCCTGGGATCAGGTGGGCGAGGTGGAGTACGCACTCACCACCTCCGACATTGTCACCGTCGTGCGGACGCTGCAAGAACCATTTAAGGAAGGCAACCTCGGCGACCTCATCGGGAAGATCGACCAGGACCGCGGCCCGGGGATCCGCGGGATCATGGGCCGGATGCCGCGGATGCTTGCCGTACGCGTGGCGGTGACCGATTTGGACACCGGCACGCGGATTGAGAAGGGGGTGCAGGTGGTACGCCGGCGCGATCTGGCCAAGACGTTCGCCGCCGCAATGGCGCTCACGGCAGTTGACCGGGCTCGCGGTCAAATCCTGGGCGGTGGCACCGCCACCGTGAAGATTACGCTCCGGGCGAAGGGCCTTCCCCGTGTGATCAGCCGCGAGAACGTGTTTTACAGCAGCAGCGATGTGGGCTTGGCCTCACTGCTGGACCTGCCGTATGCCCTGAATTTTTTCCTTTACAATGATCTGGCCCCCATCGACCCGCTCGACATGAATATCGAGATCAGTCTGGCAGGCAAACGCCAGACGGCGGCAATTGCCGACGTCACGGTGGAGCGCCGTGAACTCGCGCCCGGCGAGCGGCTGCGGGTGCGCCTGACCCTGCGGCCGTTTCAGGAGGAACCGGTACCGTCGCGTGTGATCGAGATCCAGATCCCCCGGAACTACCCGCGCGGTCCGGCCGTGCTGGTGGTGGGCACGGGCGGCAAGCAGATTCCCACGGGAGGCCCCCTGGACCACAGCCTCCTCCAGTTCATCCAGGAGGAACCTGGGCCGAGTCCGGTGTCCACGCTGGAGGAGGCGATCCAGCTGTTTGAGGACTACGGGAAGAATACGGACGTCCTGCTGCAACTCATTCCCTTCGGCCTGCCCCCAGAAGGCAGCGAGTTCGTGAAGTTCGATGTCTTCGCCGGCGATGTGGTTCGCACCGATTGGGTGGTGCAGGGAGAGATCCAGATCCCTATCCTGATACGTTAAGGGTGGACCCCCTCGGTTGTTGGGAATACCGCGGCGGGGCTGCGGGAATGCTCTTGATATGGGGGCAAATGAGAATCTACCCAATCCGCCCAATCTACCCAATCTACACAATCTCCCAATCGCACAATCGGTCCCAAAGATTATGGAGATTGGACAGATTGAGTAGATTCCGTTGACCGCGGCATGCGCCTCACGATTTTTGTCATCATCCTGATCGTGATCCTGGGCGCCGGGCTGGCCTGGTTGGCCGGGTCCGGCGCCCTGGCCGGATCGGTGCGTGCCGCCGCGGTGGCGCAGATCGCGCAGGCGCTGGGACGCGAGGTTCGCGTCGCCCGCCTGGCCGGCGATCCCTTGCGCGGGATCGTGCTCGATGGCGTGCGTATTGCCGCGCCCCCCGGCGAGCGCGGCACCTTCTTTGACGTCACCCGCATCGTCCTGCGGTTCCATCCTCTCACCCTGCTGGTCGACCTGCTGCGCGGCCGCGGACCGGCCACCAGCCTGGCCACCATCGAACTGGACCGCCCGGTCCTGGTGCTGTCACGTGACGCGGCAGACCGGTGGAACTATCCTCGCCTGCCTCAACGGCGGACGGGTGGCGCTGGGCTGGCGGGGTTCACGGGAGCGGTGGACATACGCGAGGGGACCCTGATCATCACCGACGCGTGGCAGCAGCCGGTGCCCTTTGGCGCACATTTCGAACGGGTAACCGGAAGCATTTCCTGGAGCGAATCCCCACGCCTGCGTATCGAGATGGACGCCGTCAATACCGACGGCCGGACACCGGCGCTGCTGCACGTCGCCGGAATCGCACTCCCGGCACAGGGAGTCATGGATCTCGCGTTCACGACCCGCGGCGCATCGGCCGCGCATTGGGGGGAGTATCTGGCGCGGCTGGACTGGCTACGATGGACCGGTGGTACGGTCGACGGGGATGCGCATCTCCTGGTATCGCGCTGGGGATCAGAGACGGCATTCGACTATCGTGCCAGCCTGCGGATGCGCGACGGCCGCGCCGTCCTGCTCCCGACACAGGTGACGCTGTCTGAGATTGAGGGGCCGCTGGTCCTGGACAACCACCGCGTGACCAGCGATGGGCTGGCGATGGTCGTGGATGCATCCCCGGTCTGGATGCGTGGTGAGATCACGCACATGGCGGGCGCTCATCTCGACCTCGCCATCCGATCGGCGTCGCTCGATCTGACCACGCTGAAGCGCCTGTTCTTCCCGAGCGCCGGACTGCAGATCTCAGGCCGCACCGGTGGGGAGGTGCGGGTCGTGGGTTCGTTGGACTCGCTCCTGGTCGATGGCGCCGTGACCAGCGGGGCTGGCCGGATCCAGGGACAGGCGTTTTCGGATCTTTCCACCCACCTGCAACTATACGGCGGGGTGCTCGTCTTTGACGGACTGGATAGCGCCCTCGATGAGGGGAGAACGCGTGGGTACGTGCGGCTCACCTTACCAACACGGGAGTTCTTCGTGCTGGCCGACCTCGAGCGCGTCAACGCCAGGAGTATCGGATCTCTCGACCTCCTCCCGATTCCCGTCCGGGGTGAGGCCACAGGATTCATCGCCGCCGCCGGGACGCCGGGTTCGATCGTGGGCCAGGCCCGGCTGACCCTGGCTCGTGGAGAAGTTGCGGGGGTGATCGTCGACCACGCCGATGCCGTGCTCGGGTTTGGGCGAGGCGTCGTCGACGTCGACCGGTTCGAAGCCCACCGCGGCCCCGCCGTCGCGCACGCTACCGGCACAATCGGACAGAGCGGAACGTTGGACCTGGCGCTCGTGGCGACTGACATGAACCTCCAGACGCTTGGCGGGCTCGCCGGACCTGGGCGATGGCTGGCCGGCACGGCCGATCTGGATGGACACCTCACAGGCGCGGTGTGGGCGCCGGTTGTGTCCGGCCGCCTTGATGCGCGGGAGGGCCGGCTGGGCCCATTTCCCTTCGACCAGGCGACTGGAACGGTGCAGCTCAGCGCAACCGGACTCATGACGCCCGGACTCGTGCTGCGCGATGGTGAGGGACTCTACGAAGCCGCGGGCGAGGTCAGGTGGGCTGTGCCTGAGCACCTCGACCTCGCGCTGCGAGCCCGCCGCATTCCTGCGCAACGACTGTTCGACGTCGCCAAAATGCCACTGGATGTGGCCGGCACGGTTGACGGGACGGTGAGGCTGACCGGCACGTTCAACGATCCGCGGGCCGACGGCGCCGTGACACTCACCGACGGGTTTGTCAGCGGGCAGCCGGTGGATCGGGCGATTGCGGCGTTCCGCTGGACGGGCGGGGGGCTTCAACTCGACGATGCCCTCTTGGAGGTGAATGCGTCGCGCATCGCGATCCACGGCAGCGTGGACCACCATGGCCAGCTGGCGCTCTCCTTCGCCACTACGGACTTTGACCTCCACGATGCCGCCGCGCTCCGCAACGGCGCGGTGCACGTTGACGGGGCCATCAACCTGGAGGGGACACTGGGCGGTTCGTTGACCGCACCCACCGTCACGGCGGCGCTGTCGTCCACCACGATCCGCCTCAACGGGCAGCCGGTAGACCGGGTGGAGGGTACACTCTCCTATCAACGCGGTCGGTTCACCCTGGCCCCGCTGTCGCTGTTCCACGAGGGGGGGACGCTCGAGCTGTCGGGCAGCACGCTGCTGGGGGAGGATCCTGTACTGGATCTGCGCGCGTCCGCACAGCAGGTAGAACTCTCAACGCTGCTGGGATTCCTTCGGATCCGGCCGCCCTTTGCGCTGAACGGGATGGTAGATGGTGAGATCGGCGTGAGCGGCAGAGTCAGCGACCCCGCCGCCGTCCTGACCGCACAACTCACCGACGGCGTGGCGGGCGACCATGCCATCCGCCATGCCGCCGTCAACGCGACACTGGCCGGGCATGCGATCACGCTGCGCACGCTGTCCATCACCCCCGAGCAAGGCAGTGTGATTGGCGCAGGTCGCATCGACCTCGGGGGGGCCAGTGAGCTTGAGATCAGCGGCCAGGGTCTGAGCCTCGGCCTGCTGCAAGCGCTGGCCGGCGGGCGGCGGTCGATGGACGGCGAGTTGGAGTTTACGTTGCAGCTCAGCGGTGATCTTGCCGATCCTGTGGCCGGTCTCTCGGCGACCGTCACGAACGGCATGATGGGGAGCGCACCGTTCGACCGCATGATCCTGCAGGCGTACTACCGGCACGGGCTCCTCTTCCTTGAGCAAGGACTCGTGCAGCAGGACCGGCACAAAGTGAAGATCACCGGGATCGTGCCGATCGATCCGCTGCGGGTGCGCGTGGATGACATCCAGCCTGTCGACCTGCACGTCTCCCTGATAGATGCGGACCTCTCGATGCTGTCGCTGCTCACCGATCGCATCGAGGAAGGAAGAGGACCGCTTGCGGGCGAGCTGCATCTCACGGGTACAATGGCCCGACCGCATCTCGAGGGGACATTGACGAGCAGCGGCGGTGTGCTGCGGCTGCATGGGTTCGAGCCTAGCCTGACGGAACTTCAGGCGCGCCTGGAGTTCACCGAGGGCGAAGTCCGGGTGGCCGATTTGCGCGCCAGAGCCGGGGATGGAACGCTGGCGGTCTCCGGTCTGGTCGGCCTGCAGCGATTCAGGCCCGATCGAGTGGCGCTGTCGCTGGAGGCCGCTGGCGCGCGCCTGCACTACGCTCCGTACTTTGACGGAGTCGCCGACGGCCTGCTGCGGCTGGAGGGACCGCTGGGGCGGCTGTCGGTGAGCGGGTCGCTGACACTCGGGCAAGGTGATCTCTTTGTGCTGCCGGTGCAAGCGCCGAGACGCTCAACGGACGCCGCCTTCGACCCGGTGCTCGACCTCGAAGTCGCCGCGGGCGAAGAGTTGTGGGTGAACCTGGGCGAGCTGCGCCTGCAGGTCCAGGGAACGGTGAAGGCGATGGGGACCTGGAGCCTCCCACGCCTTGCCGGTGGGGTGCGGTCCGAGCGCGGGACGTTCAACGCGTTCAACACGACGTTCATACTCAACGAGGGCCAGGCCACGTTT
>VBAP01000037.1:0-1557 GCA_005882335.1 Candidatus Segetimicrobium genomatis | reverse complement strand
CGCCGAGGAGCCCGACACGGGTGGGAGTTCCACCGGGGACCGAGAGCCGACTGGAAACGGTGCACGTCTTCCTGCACATTTTCGGGACGCCGGACGATTTGGTGGTGGAGGTGACCTCAGATGCTGACCCGGCGCTGACGCGTGAGGAGATCCTGGCCGACCTGGCCGGGCGGGTCGGGGTGACGAGGCTCCTGCAGGGTGGGGGCGTGGAGGGTGTGCTGCAGGCGGAGGTCAGTGCGGCCGTCTTCGGGTCAGTGGGTCGCGCCGTGGCGCAGGCGTTTGGGCTCGAGGAGTTTACGGTGGCGTATGACGTCGAGCAGCCCGTGACGCTGCGGATCGGGAAATCGGTCGTACGCAACATGTATGTGACGCTGACCTCTGCGTTTGGGGTGGACCCCCGGTACGTGTGGTCCCTGGAATATCGGTTCACGCCTACCACGATGCTCAGCTTCTCCGTGGATAATGTCGGCACATACGACGTGCTCTACCGGATTACGTACCGCTTCTAGGACGGCAAGTCGGCAGTCTCCAGTCGGCAGTCAGCGGGCAGGACTTCCCAATCTGCTTTGCGAAATTGCGGTCGTGCTTACTGCGTATCTGAAAGAACTTCAGAAGGTCGCCCTCCTCACACCCGAGGACGAGCACCGCTTGTGGCATCAATATCGCGTTCAGGGGGATGTGGACAGCCGGCTGCGCCTCATCGAAGCCTACCAGCCGCTGGTCTTCAAGCTCGTCATGCAGATCCGGCCGCCGGATGTCATGCTGATGGACATGCTCCAGGAGGGCACCGTTGGCTTGATTGAGGCTGTGGAGCGCTTCGACCCCACTCGCGCCGTCCGCTTCTCCACGTTCGCCACGTATCGGATCCGAGGGCGGGTCCTGAATTCGCTGCGGCGGATCCGGCCGGTGGAATACTCGCTGGAGCAGGATGGTCAGGGCGAGATGCCCCTGGCCACGCGCCTCGCCGACCCAGAATCC
Source organism: Candidatus Segetimicrobium genomatis (assembly GCA_005882335.1). Lineage (GTDB taxonomy): Bacteria > Sysuimicrobiota > Sysuimicrobiia > Sysuimicrobiales > Kaftiobacteriaceae > Telluricultor. The sequence goes on along the minus strand of VBAP01000037.1, from coordinate 579 downwards.
GACGACGCCCTGGGAGAGGTCGAGGATGAGGCGATGCTGGAGCAGGTCTGGCAGGCCGTCCGCGATTTGCCGGCGCGGGAGCGCGCCATCTTGCGGGCCACGTACGTGGAGTCGCGCGACCCGCGGCGGATTGCCGCTGAACTGCGCATTAGTCTGTCACATTTCTATCGTCTGCATAAGCAGGCTCTGTCGCACATGCGGCGGCTGGTGCTCGAAGAGACGCACCAGACTCACCGGGTGGCTGGATATTAGTTAGTGGCTCTGCGTTCTACGATGGAGGTGCTTCACGACAATGAGTGTGCCTGCGAACGGTGAGCAGGTGGTGGCGAGGATCGGATTTGCACAACGGTGGTTGGACCGAGCCAAACGCCAGTGCACGGATGGCAACCTGCCCCGCAGCGTCCTGACGCTCGTGCTGGCTGATGCAGAGGTGCACCATGCCCTCGAAGCAGCAGGTGGTCCGGCGAGGGCACATACGCGTCGGATGACCCCTGCAGCGTTCATACTTTTGGGGGCGGTGCTGGTCTCGGGGCTCTTGCTGGCCTCCCGTGGGCCGGCGGTGTCCGGGGTTGTCTCTTC
>VBAP01000167.1 GCA_005882335.1 Candidatus Segetimicrobium genomatis | reverse complement strand
AACTACTGGTGGTTCGATCAAAGCCAGATGATGATGGTGAAGCGCGCCGGCGGCGCCTGCGTAGACCCGATCTGTGTCAATGTCAATACGGCGGACGCGTCTCCGAGCGTCCAGCCGAACCTGATCCTCTACCCGCAGTTCGGCGCCGTGCCGCCGTTTCCAGACATGAGGTCTATCACGAACAACTACGAATGTTCGAAAACCGGCAGCGGTGTGCTGAACTCTCTCCCCACACCGTGCACGAAGGCGGACGGTTCCGCCGCGACGAGCGACCTGGGCTGCAAGTACCCGGAAATGGCCTGCGGCGCCGACCGCTCGGTAATATTTGAACTGAACGGTGACTGGACCATCAACGGGAACATCAGCGGCCACGGTACACTCGTCGTCAGCGGCTCCCTTGTCGTCAACGGAACGTTCACCTACTATGGCACCATCATCGTGAACTGTCCCGATCCCCCGACGCCTAACTGTGGGTTAGTGCAGGCGGGCACGGGAAACGTCAACGTCTACGGGGGTCTGATCGCACAGACGACCCTACGGCTCATTGGCAACATCAGCGTCAACGGCGGCACCACGGTCAGCAATGTACCAACAGGCAACTCGCTCGTGTTCGGAAAAGCTTGGTGGGAACGCTAGTTCGTCATCACCTGCTTGTCCTGCGGCCCGTGCCGGCCCCGTACGAATCGGCGTGGCGATGCTGCGGTTTGCGTCACTCGAACTCGCCGATTCGTCCGGGGTCGGCGGGCCAACCGGGCAGGACTGACGTTGCCCGCGTCGGGGCAGGATAATTCAAAGGCGCTTTGATGGAAGCTTGCAGGAATTATAGGCTGCTGTGGGAAGAGTAGCCTAGCGCGCCGGCCCAAACGCAAGTTCGTGAGGAGACAACTGCATGGCACTGTTTGGCCCGAAACGCTTCGTGGGGCTCGACATCGGCAGCCACGCCATCAAGGCCGTAGAGTTGACCGGCGCCGGCGGAAAGTACCGGGTCGTGCATGCCGGTTTTGCCGAGACGCCGCCCGGGGCAGTCAAAGAGGGCGCGGTGGTCGAGCCTCAAGCCCTGGGCTTAGCCATCCGGCAGGTCATCGCCAAGGCGGGAATCAAGCCCGGCCGGGTGGTGTCGGCCGTCGGCGGTCAGGCGGTGATCGTCCGTGAACTCAAGCTGCCTCCCATGTCAGAGGATGAGCTGAAACAGGCGGCGCGCTTTGAAGCCGAACGGTATATCCCCTATGGCGTGCGCGAGGTCAACATGGACTTCGACGTCATCGGGGAAACCACCGAAGACAACCAGCGCAAGATCGTCGTGCTGCTCGTCGCCGCCCGTCGCGATATTGTGGACAAGCACGTGCAGGCGCTGGAGTCAGGCGGCGTAGAGCCGTTCGTGCTGGATGTCGAGTCGTTTGCGGTCATCCGGGCGTTGGATGCGCAGGGGCGTACGGGCGGCAACGGCGCCGCCACGGTGTTCGTCGACCTCGGCGGAGAGACGACCGACATTGTCATCACCGAGGGTGACCAGCTCCGTCTGACCCGCAACATCAACGTCGGCGGAGACAGCCTGACGAAGGCCGTGGCGACCCGGCTGGACATGGAGTTCCAGTCGGCGGCACAGGTCAAAGAGGAGAAAGGAACCGTGCTCCTGGAGGGCGAGCCCCTGCCCGAGGACCGCACGGTATCGGCGCTCCACGACGCGATGCTCCCGATCCTCGGAGATCTGGCGACCGAAGTACGCCGTTCCATGGACTACTTTCAGACCCGTTGGCGGGAGAGCCGCGTGGGACGGGTCGTGCTGAGCGGCGGCACGGCGCGCCTGGCAAATCTGGACCGCTTCCTCTCGCTGGAGCTTGGAGTGGAAACGGTCGTGGGCGATCCATTCATGAAGTGTGAGGTCGCCGACCGCGTGCTGCCGTCCGAGCAGCGCAAGCAGGTCGCCCCGGCGATGGCCACGGCTGTCGGCCTGGCCCTGCGGGGGACTGTCGAGCGATGATCCGTATCAACCTGCTCCCCCGGGAGCGGGTCCGCCGGCCCACGGTCGCGCCACGCGTGCTGGTGGGGCTGGTGCTTGTCGTGGTGATGGCGGCCCTGGTACTGGCGACCCTGGCGTTAAATCTGCGCAACGCCCGGGTGAGCGCAGAGATCGACGACGTCAATGCGCGTATCGAAGAACTCAAGCCGAAGGTGGCAGAGGTGGAGGCGCTCCAGCGACAGATTGCGGAGGCCCGGCGTAAGGAGCAACTCCTGCGTCAGCTGGAAAGTCTGCGCATCCCCTGGGACAATGTCCTGAATGAACTTCGGAAGATTATACCGGCCGACGTATGGCTGATTCGTATCGAAGCAAAAGGCGACGGCAACCTGACGTTCAATGGATTTGGCATGACTTATGAAGCGGTGGCCCGGTTCATGGTGAACCTCGATGGCTCACCGCTGTTCCAGGACGCCGACCTGAGCATCGGCCAAAAGCAGACGCAGGTCAATCGCGAAGTCATCAACTTCTCCGTGACTGCGCGCCTGACGCCGCAGCAGAAACAGGCCGGTGTCCGATGAGTCGGCGGGAACGCCTCGTCCTGATGGTCATCGGCCCCCTCGGCATCCTGCTGGTCTTTTACTACCTCGTCTACTCGCCCAAGCAGGCGGAATATTCGCGCCTGCGGGCGGAGCTCGATGATCGCCGGATGCAGCTAGAACGGATGGAGACGACGGCCCGTCAGCTCACGCGGCTGCGGGAGGAGTACACGCGGTTGCAGGCGTTTATCGCGGAGGTGGAGGCCAAGCTGCCCGCGGAAAAGGAACTACCGTCGTTGCTGGTCCAATTAGAGCGTCTGACCAGGTCGCTTGGCGTCAGTCACAGTCGCAGGCCACACCCTCGCCCGGAGCAGGAACGCCGCCGCCCCCCGGCGGAGCATCGCCGCCCCCCGGTGCCGTGCCGCCCGCGGGCGGAGGACCGCCCGCGGGCGGCGCGCCAACTCCCGCAGCACCGGCGGCCCCTGCCTACCAGCGGTACCCGATTGGGCTTTCGGTTGTTGGGACATTCGCGCAGATCGTCAGGCTGGCGACCGAATTGAATTCGTTCCCACGCATGGTGGCGATCCGGAACCTTGCGTTTAATCCGAAGCAGATTCCAATGTTGACCGTGAACGTCGATATCGAAACGTACGTGCTTCCCAAGGGGGCACGGTAGATGGCGAGGGTCACCGCGGTTATCGCGAAGATCCGCGAGCTCCTCCAAAAGAATCGGATCGCCCGCTACGGCCTCGTGATTCTGGTCGTAGTCGTCGCCGGCTATCTTATTGCCGGGCGGCTGTTTGGGGGCCGTGGCGCCCCGCAGCCGGCCACCCGACTGCCCGTACCTGCGCCGTCGGCGCCGCGCGCCGCTGCGCCTCCCCCGGCGCCCGGTACCACACCGGCTCCGGTTCCGGCAGCTCCTGGTGCGCCTGGTACGACCGCGCCACCCAAGACGTCTGTGGTACCGCCTGGACCGACCGGTCGTCCTGATCCGCTCATTCCACTCATCGTGGCCACCCCACCGGGCCAGCCACCGGGTTCACTGCCCCCACCACCGTTCCCCGTGCCTGGTCAACTTCCACCGCCACCGCTCCCCGGACAGGTGCCGGGGGTCCCCGGCGGGCCAGTGGCCGTGACCGGGATCGTCGGCAACAGCAAGGCCGTCGCCGTGATCGTCATCGGCGGCCGGTCGGAGATTGTCGCGCCCGGAGACCAAATCGGTGATCTGCGTGTCCTGCGCATCGACTCCACCCGCCGCACGGTGACATTCTTGCAGGCCGGCAGGCGCTTTGATGTTGCCCTGGGAGGTGAATAAGACGACATGGTCCCCCGGACTTCTCGCCTACGTGTCATCCTGATGCTCCTCCTGGTGGCGCTGCTGGCCGTCCCATCGGTGGTGACGGCGCCGGTTCAGGCCGGCCCCATGCGCGTCACGCAGGTCACCGTCAAAGACTTCGGCACGCGTCTCGTGGTCGGAATTGTTGCCACCGGGCAGATCCTGTTCAGCATTACAGAGATTGAGACCCCGTTGCCGCCTCGCGTGGCCATCGATATCCTCAACGCCATCGCCGATGATCGTGTCCGCGTGGCCAAGGAAGTGAAGAAGGGCAACGTCCTGCGCGTGCGGGTCGGCCAGTTCCAGGACAACCCCGCGATCGCGCGGGTGGTGGTGGACCTGGTGCGTCCGGTGCGCATCGACGTGCAGCGCTCCGCGCCGAACATTCTGGCGGTCAGCGTGCCGCTGCTGCCGGGCACCGGGGCCGAGGCCACGGCCGCGGTGAGCGCCCCGATCCTGACTCGCGAGGGACCGATGACGCCGGCCGTCTCGGCGGCTCCCGGGACGGGTCTGATCAGGACGGCTCAGCAACCGCTGGTGCCGGGCGCTCCGGCCGGGCCGGGACTCATCAAGCTGCTGGAGTTCCGGGGCGTAGCGCTCTCTGATGTGCTCACGGCCCTCTCGAAGTTGTGCGGATTTAACCTGGTGACCGATTCGTCTGTCCAGGGGACGATCACGCTGCGTCTGCTGGACGTGACCTGCGAGGAATCGCTGCGCTTCGTCCTGGAGGCCAACGGCCTGGCGTTTCGCCGGCTGGGCAGGAACCTCATC
>VBAP01000036.1 GCA_005882335.1 Candidatus Segetimicrobium genomatis | reverse complement strand
GCGATATTTCCTGCGATCGTCGTTCCGGCATAATCGCTGTTCGGCCGGTCTCCGCCGGTGGCGTCGGCGGTCACGGCGACCTGACCGGCGGACACGGTCGCGGAACGCAGGTCGAACCCCCCGGCCCGCACAGCGATTCGTCCGGGAACAATCCCGGCCGTGACGATGTTGATCACCCCGCCAAGCGCGCCGCTCCCATAGATCGAGGCAAATGGACCGCGCAGGACTTCAATGCGCTCGACAGCATCAACAGAGATCGTGCTGAGATCCGTCTGACCGAGGGCCACGTTGTTGAGTGGAACGCCGTCCAGGAGCACCAACACCTGACTTGGGCTGGAGCCCCTGATGCTGGGCAAGGCCAGACTGCCCAGCCCCCCGTACGCGCGCACTGATGTCTCAGGCAACGCCCGCAGAACGTCGGCGACCGTGCGCGCCCCGGATCGCTCAATGTCTTCGCGGCTGATCACACTGACAGACGCCGGCGTGGTACTCGAGGGCTGGGGCCGTTTTCCGGGGACGATGACTTCGGGGAGTTCAAACGTCGGGGGCTCCTGTGGCTGGGGCTCGGGCACTTGCGCCCATGCATCCTGGATCGAAACCGCTCCCACGACGACTGCCACCCACAAAAATGCCCAGCGGCCGACACGGCCTCTGGGACCATGGTGCAGCATCCCGCCCACCTCCCTTGCTGCGAAGGCGTGTGGCGCTGGCCCGTACCAACTTGACAGTCAAGCGAGACGGCTTGACGGTACGTATCCTGTCAAGTTGGTACGGGCCGAAGTGCGGGCAGGTCTTCTGGCTCCCGGATCATTGTCCATCTCCGGCCTTCCCAAGCGCCCCGCTCTGATTCGGCGCAGGCGCTCAGTGGCGTGCCATGGAGAAGGACTTCCCGGTTACAGCGGCGCGACCGCGCCGGAGTTACACCGGACTTCCCTTTGCCCACACTCCTTGGCGCACTATTCCACGGATTGGGAATGCTTTCCTTTGGAAGTGAGCTTGCTCGGAGCGGCGCCAGTTGGAGAGTTGAAGAGTTGAAGAGTTGGAAAGTCAAAGAAACGGCGGTCTCTCTCCAACTTTCCAACTCTCAAACTTTCCAACTTCCAGTGCTTAGCGCACAGTGAAGCTGACGGTCAGCGGGCCGACCGTATACACGTCTCGCGGGGCGACCACCTGGACGAGTACCTGTCTCCCGGCCCGCTGGACCTTGGCCACGGCGGCACGGTGAGCGTCGATATCTACCTGGGCTGCCGCCGGAGCCGTGACCAGCGTGAACGGGGGAGGCAGGACGCGCCCGCGGGCCAGGCGGGCCGACTGGTCGGCCAGACGCAGCAACTCGCGACTGATGACCTCCCGAGCCTGCCGGCCGTCGACGATTCCCTCGACGAGAACCGTCCCCTGCGCATAGACGAGACGATTGTCAAACAACTGCACGAAGACCGTGAGTGGTTCACCCTTCAATGTGTTCTGGCTGGCGACCAGACGCACGACCGTGTCCGTTTCACGCAGGTCAACCAGGTGGGCGATGTCGTCCCAGGAGGCACGCGGAGGCGTCAGCACGACGACATCTCCATGGCCGTCGGGGCCGATGCCATTTTCCCGCGCCATATCGGTGGCGCGCTCCACGTCTGCGAGCACGCGCTGGCGGACCGCGCCGAGATAGGCGATGTCTCCCAGCGCCAGCTGCTTCAGCCTGTCCTCTTGCCGTCTGATCTCCTCCTCGAGCTGGTGGGTCTGCCGCAGGACGGCGTTCAACCGGAAGAGCGCGACCCGCGCCTCACTGGAAATCAGGAGGACCACAATCAGCGTGACGATGGTGATGAGCATCCCCGTGATCACCGTCACGATCTGGGCGGTGTACCGGGGGCGCAACTGGAACAAGGAGAGCCGCCGGCGGCCGATATTGCGGCCCACGGCGTTGCCCACCAGGGCAATCGCCCCACTCACCACGATCAGAATTGGGATTAGAAGGACGCCTAGTTCCATCGCTGGACGGACAGTCGCAGAGTTGGAGAGTTGGAAAGTTGGAGAGATTGAAATGTTGAGATCATCTGATTCGAGCCTCGAGACTGCGCAGGAGCGCGCTCAAACCAGCCAAGATCCCTTCACACTTCTCCCTCAGAACCATGTATTCCGTGTCGGCAAGGTACTTCAATCGCGCAGACAGGTCAAGGAGTGTCATTAGTTCGAATAATGAACCGCGTGATGTGTAGAGGAATTGTATGAATTCGCGAGTGTGGTATCTTCCACACCCTTCCGCAATGTTGGCCGAAACCGAAACTGCGGCCCTTCGCATCTGCGATGTCAGGCCGAAATCCTCACGGCGCGGAAACGTCCGGCTGGCTTGGTACACTTGCTCGACTAGATCCATCGATTCCATCCACACGCGTAATTTCTCATATTTGGCACGCACGGCGGGCCCGTAGCCTTAGATTTGCCCCCCGTGACCCTGGCTGAGGATCACATCTTTGACTTTCCAACTCTCCAACTTTCCAACTTTCCAACTCTCAGCATCACGAGTAGTCGAATGAACGCCACGATCTCTCCAACCCCAAGTTTACTCTGCCCGCGGCGGCGGTCCACGAAGCGATAAGGAATTTCCGCGACCCGGGCCTGCGGATGCCGGGCCAGAATCTCGACCAGCAACTTGTACCCGAGCCCCAGATAGCCGCGCTCCGTGAGGATCTCCCGGCGAACGGTAAAGAACCCGGACAGAGGATCTCGCACCTGCAGCCCGAGGCCGATCCGCGCCGTCATCGTCGCAATGCGGCTCACCAGTCTGCGCGACCACGGCCACTGGCCCACCCCACCGCCGGGGACGTACCGGGAGGCCACCGAGATGTCGGCGCCGCTCCGGATCGCTTCAAGCATCGAGGGCACCAGTTCCGGCGGATGCGAGAGGTCGGCGTCCATGACGGTGACCACCCCGCCCCGCGCGGCAGCGGCACCGGCCAGCACCGCAGACGCCAGCCCCGCTTTGCCGGACCGGTGCAGCACGGTCATCGGCACCGGCCCAGATTTCGCCATCTCGTCCGCGACCAACCCTGTGCCGTCGGGGGAAGCGTCGTCGACGATGACCACCTCGACGGCCAGGCCGCGCCCGACCTCAGCCAGCCCGGAGACGAGCCGCGGGAGAGAGTCACGTTCATTGTATGTAGGCACGATAACCGACAAGACGGGATTCGGGATCCGGGATCCGGGATCCGACTTAGGTGCCGGCCCGGTCGTTTCGCCTGGGCGCCTGGTACCCTGGCGTCCTGGTGCCCTGTTGCTCATCACCGGTCGGCACGGCGGACCAACGCCAGTCCCACAACGGCCAGCACGACGTCGGGCAGCCAGGCTGCGGGGACGGGGTGCAACCGGCCGTTGTCGCCGAGTGTGATTGTCACGGAGCTGATGATGTAATACCCGATGATCACCAGAAACGCGAGGCCCAACCCGATCGACGTGCCGGACCGGTGCGGGCGCAACCCGACTGGCACCGCGAGCAGCGCGAACAATGCCGCCGACATCGGGACGGCCAGCTTGAAGTGCACCTGGACCAGGTACCGGGCGGCGCTGGCGCCGCTGCGCTGCAGGACAGAGATATATTGGCGCAGTTCCCTGATACTCATCTCCGACGGATCTCGCTGGGGCACGGCGATCTGCTCTGGAGTCCGCTGCAGCCCCACACGCAGCCGTGAAAACTGCGTCACGACGGTCGTCTCGCCGGTGAACACGTACATCGTCCCGTCGCGAAACTCCCAGGCGCCGCCGGTGTACTGCGCCACCTCCGCCTCGATCACGCGGTTCAGAACGCCTCGCTCGAACTGATTGACCACCACGCCTTCCATCCGCTCCTGATCGCGACGAAACCGGCGCACGAAGTAGACCGACTCGACATCTTCCTGCACGTCCCGGAATAGTACATCCCGCTGTTCGAATGCGGCACGTTCCCGCAGTCCGGTGATCAGGACCTGCTGGTACCGATCTTCAGCGTACGGGACGACGCCTTCGTTCAGGGCCAGGGTCATGGCGCTCACCAGGATCCCCGCGGCGGTGATGGAGAGCGCAATGCGCGCCAGGCTGATGCCGCTGGTCCGCATTGCGGTGATCTCCTGGCCATCACTGAGGCGCCCGATTGCCAGCAGCGCGGCCAGCAGCATGGCCATGGGGAAGCTGAACGCCAGGACGTATGGGAGGTGGTAGACCAGGAGCTGAAGGGCCACGGAGACGGGTGCGCCCTGCTGGAGGACAAGCCGGGCCACCAGAAACAGGTGATTCACCAGCAGCAAGAGCGTAAAAATGGCCACGCCGAACGCAAACAACTCCCCAAGCTGGCGCCACAGGTAACGGTCGAGCAGGCTGATGGTCATGGCGTCGTCGCCACGTCACATCTCAAAGCGTTCACCCAGGAACACACGCCGGACATCGGGATCGGCCAGAATGTCGTCGGGCTTGCCTTCCAGCAGGATTCGCCCTTCATGGATAATGGTGGCGCGATCGGTGATCGCCAGCGTGTCCCGCACGTTGTGGTCGGTGATGACGATGCCCAGGCCGCGCTGCTTGAGGTAGCGGACCACGTCCTGCAGTTCCGCCACCGATCGCGGGTCGACGCCCGTGAACGGCTCGTCGAGCAGGACATACGAAGGATTCATCGCCAGGACGCGCGCGATTTCCACGCGACGCCGTTCGCCTCCGGACAGGGTCACCCCGAGTTGCGTGCGCACGATGCCGAGGCCAAACTCTCGTAGAAGTTGCTCGAGGACATCCCGCTGTGCCGCCTTCGCGGTCCCATTCGCCTGCAGAATCATGAGGATGTTCTCTTCAACCGTGAGCCCGCGGAAGACGGACGGATCCTGCGCCAGATACCCGATGCCACGCCGGGCCCGTTCATGCACCGGCATCGTCGTCAGCGACTTCCCGTCCAGAAACACGTCGCCGGCATCGGGCCGCACCAGCCCCACGATCATGTAGAACGTCGTGGTCTTCCCCGCGCCGTTGGGACCGAGCAACCCGACGGTCTCGCCGCGTTCGACCTGCACGGCCACGCCGTCCACCACGGTGCGGGGTCCATACCGTTTGACCAGCCCCTGCGCCGCCAGCATAGATTACGGCGGATACCCGACCAGGTGCGCCCCGCCGGTGGCCGTCACGCGTCTGGCTCTGAGGTCGACGGTGATGGTTGGCGCCTCCATCGTGTTGCGGCCCAGATGCACGACAGCGCCGCCGGACAGCTCTGCCTGACCGACCTGCTGCCTGAAGACCGCGTGGGCGGCGCGGGCCTCCAGATCACCTCTGGTGACGACGACATGGCCGTCGGCGATCAACTCCTCGGCCGGCACTAGGGCCTCGACGCGATCGGCGCTGAATATGCCGTCGGGGGTGTGCGCCTGAACGGAGCCGGACGCTACCGCCCGCCTGGCGGTGTGGTCGTATGCGATCTGGTCGGCTGTGATCGCCGCGGGACCCTGGACGAGCCTGGCGGCACCGGACGCGATGAGGTACCGTTGCTTCTGTAGCAGTTCCACCCGGGCGGCGCTCAACTCTACCGGCTCATCCCCCCGGGTGGTCACCTGCACATCACTCTCGGCCACCGCGCGCCCTTCCAGAACCCACACCGTCACCGTCCCGGCAAATGCCGTCAGCACGTCGTCGCCGTACGATACTCCACTTGAGGCGATCACGATCTGGTCTCTGGTGTCGTACCGGATTGCCGGCGCCTGCAGCACCACGAGTCCCCGCCTGACGGTCACCGGGTTCCCCAGCAGCTCCCACACCCCGGCGCTGTCGTCAAACTCGACACGGGTCGCCCCGGTCACGTCCAGCGGCACAGGCTGCTGCGCTGTCGCCTGGCCCGTGGCCGCGGCGGCCAGTGCTGCGCACACGAGGCCGACAAGCAATGCCGCGTGGCTATTGCGGAGCAAACGTGATCGCCACATGACCCTCGAACGTGACCGAGTCCAGCGCGGCGTCGCCGGACATCTGATCGGCGCGGACGGTCATGCCGACTTGCGTCAGCATGATCCCACCCGCCGCCGTGAGCTGTGTCCCCTTCCACTGCACACGGTCCGCGGTGAACGCGCGCCCATCCGGCGCGCTCCCCGTGACGCCACCGGAGAGCTCCACGGTTTTCGTCAGGGTGACATACGCGGCCCGGGGGGCATGCAGCTGCAAATAGGGGGCGCCGCCCCGATACAACCAGCCGGTGACGTCAGTCAGGACGATCGTGTTCCGGTCGCGATCGATCTGCACCGACGCCGCCTGCATCTCCCACTGCTTGCGGCCCGCGTCGTCGACGCCGGTCAGCCGCGTGCCCTCGATGTCCACAAACGGCACGGGGATTGTTTGCGCCGCCGCGGACGCCTGCGGTAGGAACAGAAGGCCCCCCCAGGACACCAGGGCCCCGGCCGCCGCTCCAATCGCCAGCCCGCGCCAGTGCATGCACACGACCGCTCCCATCTTACCCTTCGGACTCATACCCGGCAATCGACGCCCCGGACTTGCTCAAGCATCGCTTCAGTCAATACGTTTGCCTTCAACCCCCTCACCCTTCGTCGCCCTCCAGGGAGAGGGGAACTAGGTTGGGCCCTACCGGGCCCTCGACAACTCCGTGACGATGTGGCGGGCGGCGCGCGCCGCAGCACCGGGCGGGCCAAGAACAGCCGCGACCTGCCGCAACGCCGCCCGCATCGCCGCCCGCCGTGTGGGGTCGTCGAGCAGCCTCCGCACGGTCTCGGCGATGGCGTCGCTGCGCATCCGCCCTTGGAGCAGTTCCGGCACAATCTCCTGACGGGCGAGGATGTTCGGCAGCGCAGCATACGGCACACTGGCGATCCGCTTCGCAATCTGGTAGCTCAGCCAGGGCAGATGGTAGACCGCCACCATCGGAACTCCCAACACCGCCGCTTCCAGCGTCGCCGTGCCGGTGGCCGCGACGAGCACATCCGAGGCGGCCATCGCATCGTAGATCTCCGGCACCACACGCACCGGCAGGCCCGACGCCGTTACCGGCGCTTCAACCAGCCGCGCCAGAGCGTCAGTTGGAACAGGCAGGAGGAACCAGAGCGCGGGCCGGATCTCGAGGAGTGTGCGCGCGGCGGCCAGCATCACCGGCAGGTGCGCGCGGATCTCCTGCGACCGGCTTCCCGGCATCAGACCCACCACCGGCGCGTCTGCCGGCACTCCGAACCGCCGGCGCGCCGCCGCCGCGTCCATAGAAGGGCGCACCACATCGACGGCGGGGTGTCCCACGAATTCCACGTCGGCCCCCGCGGCACGATATGCGTCTGCCTCGCGTTGCAGCGTGGCCAGCAGGCGCATGCGCAGTCTGGCCACCTTGGCCGCTCGGTTTCCCCGGCGAACCGACACCATCGGCGGGAAGTAGTACACCACCGGAAACGCGCCGCGCAGGAGCTCGGCCAGCCGGAGGTTGAACGCCGCAAAGTCGACCAGCAGGAGTACTGCCGGCGCGTCACGCCGGATCAGTTCCTCCACCTGCCGCAGGCGGCGGAGATGTGTCCGCAGCCGCAGCAGCGGGTCCACGTGCCCGATGGCGCTCCATGTGGAGCTCTCGACGAGTACTGTCACTCCGGCGGCCGCCATGCGCGGGCCGCCGATCCCTCGCAAGGTGACAGCGGGGTCGAGACGGAGGATCTCGGCGGCGAGTGAGGCGGCGGCCATGTCGCCGGAGACTTCCCCAGCGACGATGAAGATGTTTCTGCCTCTACCCACCGGCCTCAGCCACGTCCACGCCGACCATCGCAATGCCCGCCCGATCGGCGACCGTCAACGCCTCGACCCGATCGAGCAGCAGCGTCTTCCCGGCCTCAACGGCCAGGACGGTGGCGCCGACCTCCTGGAGAAGCCCAACGGTCTGTGCGCCGATGGTCGGCAGATCGAATCGGGGATCCTGATCCGGTCGCGCCGCCTTGACCACGACGCTTCCGGCCGCCAAACTCCCGCCCCGGCGGATGGTCGCGTCGGTTCCTTCGGCCGCCTCCACGGCGAGAATCACGCCTCGCTTGAGCACCACGGTCTGGCCGGCATCGAGGGCGGCGACCGTACGGGCAACAGAGATTCCCATTCGGACGTCATGCCACTCGATGTCCGTCGGCGCGCGGTGCGTGAGAACGCCGACCGGCACCGCGAGCTCCGGCGCAAACTCCAGCGGGCTCACAATGTCCACGCCCAGATCATGCAGACGTTGTAGACCGCGCCGAAAGACGGTCTGATCACGCCGGTCGGTGGCCTCGCTCAGCCAGCGCCGGAACAACGTATCTCCCCGATCCACCAGGTCCGTCCGGGAGACCCGGCCGACCATCAGCACGCGCCGGGCTCCATGCCGTTTCAGCGCGGCGATGACCTCCTCGATCTGGCCGAATTGCACTCGATAGGTGTGATCGGCAAGCGGGAGCAGCGACGCATCGGCATCTTCCAGGGCGAGGCACACCAGCGGATGACCGCGGGCCTTCACCGCTTTGGCCAGCACCAGGGGCAGGCTGCCTGCGCCCGCGATCAGGCCGATCGCGTCACGGCCGGGCGAGGCGGTATCACTCCTCATCGCGCTCTTTGGTCCAGCGGATAATCCCGCGCTCCTGGCTGCCGCGGATGAACTCGATCATCTCGACCACATAGGGATCGGTTCCCAGCTCGGCCTCCATGCGGCCCAGCGCCGTGGAGACGCCGAGCCGGGAACGATACAGGAGCATGAAGGCCCGCTTCAGCATCGTGCGGTGGACCGGCGGCACCCCGGCGCGGGTCAGCCCGACGGAGTTGAGACCATAGGCGTGCGCCGGCAGCCCGAAGGCCAGCACGAAGGGTGGGACATCCTGCCGGACCACCGACCCCCCGCCGACCATCACCAGCCGGCCGATGCGCACGAACTGGTGCACGCCGACCTGCCCGCCGAGGTTGGCCTGTTCATTGACGAGCACGTGGCCGGCGAGTTTTGTGCCGCTGGTGACGGTGACGCCGCTGGTGATGCGACAGTTGTGCCCGATGTGCACGTAGGACATCAGGTAGTTGTCGTCGCCGATCTCCGTGTTCTCCCCTTCCCCGTAGCCCCGGTTTATTGTGACGTACTCGCGGAACGTATTTCCGTTGCCGATGCGCACGAAGCTCCGCTCGCCTGCGAACCGGCGGTGCTGGGGTTCTTCCCCGAGGACCACGCCGACGCTGAGACGGTTGCCCTGCCCGATCGTCACGCCGGATTTGATGACGCAGTGCGGCCCGATCAGCGTGCCGTCACCGATCACAGCGCCGGCGTCGATCACCACACCCGGGCCCACCACGACCCCGCGCCCCAGGCGGGCCTCGGGATGCACGGCCGCGGAAGGATGTACCGTCGTCTCGGTCGAGCTCGGGGCGTCACCGCCCATCGTCACGTGGCCTCCGCGGCGTCGGGGATTGCGAAGGTAAACTCCCCTTCGGCAACCAGCTCACCGTTCACCGTGGCCCGGCCTTCCACGCGACCGACACGGCCGCGTACCCACTTCACCGTGCACTCCATCACCAGCCGCGCGCCGGGCGTCACCGGCCGACGGAAGCGGACCTTGTCGAGCGCCGCGAAATACGGAATCTGCCCCGCAAATCCATGGGCGTTCAGCGCCAGACAGGCCCCGGTCTGCGCGATGGCCTCGACGATGAGCACACCGGGCATCACCGGGGTTCCGGGGAAGTGCCCCGCAAAGAACCACTCGTCACCGGTGACGTCCTTTTCGCCCACGATGCGGTTCTCGCTGATTTCTGTGATCCGGTCCACAAACAGAAACGGCGGGCGGTGGGGGATGACCTTCTGGATGCCCTCACGATCTAGCTGCATACGCGCACCTCACTGACGTTGAAGCGTTGGGCTAACTGCTGTTGAAGCGTTGAAACGTTGAAGCGAACGGTACGCAGTTAACGTTTCAACGATTCAACGTTCCAACCTTTCAACGATCTGGCGGGCCATTTCAAGATGCAGGGTATGGCCGGCCCCGCAGGCGATGATATGCGCACGCACCACACACTCCGCCAGCATCAGATCCCCCAGCAGATCCAGCACTTTGTGCCGGGCCGGCTCGTCGGGAAAGCGCGGTGGGGAGAGATATCCCTCCGGTCCGATTCCCAGGGCGTTGCCGGCGGATGCGCCACGCGCCAGGCCGGCTTGCCGCAGCGCCTGCAGCTCGTGCACGAATCCCCAGGTCCGCGACGGCGCGATCTCGTGGGCGAACCGGTGGCGGTTCAGATCAAAGTCGACGACCTGGGTCCCCAGCCTCGTTGCCGGCAGCGGCACGACGTAGGTGATGCGAAGGTGATCGGCGGGCACCGCCAGGGCCCAGGCGGTATCGTTGGCCACCCACACAGGACCGCGCAGCGTGTGCAGCGGCTGGTGGCCCCGCTGGTCCACGATACCGGCTTCGGCGAGCGCCTCCACGTACGGCGCGGCACTCCCATCCAGGATAGGCATCTCTTCTCCGTGCACCTCCACCCGCAGGTTGCTCACCCCTGCCCCGGCCGCGGCCGCGAGCAGGTGCTCGACCGTGCGCACGGGGGTGCGGCCCCCCAGCGTGATCCCGCGTCGCGTGTCGCTCACGGCATCGATGGTCGCTCTGATCTCCGGTGCGGCGGGAAGGTCAGCCCGCACGAAAACGATGCCGGTCCCGGCAGGGGCCGGCTGGCAGACGATGGTGGCGAAGGTTCCGGTGTGGATCCCGATGCCAGAACGCGTCACCGGCCGTCGGATCGACCGCTGCGGAATGGCGATCATCCCACGTTGTGGCCAGGCGGCGGTGTGTCTCCGTGCAGGAGGCGTTGCAGCGCGGCCTGCTGTTTGAGGACCTCCCGGTGCGGCCGGGCTGGATCGCCGGAGACGACCGCCCCCTCCGGGACGTCCTTCGTGACGGCGGCCCTGGCCAGGATGGTGGCGCGCGCGCCGATGCGGACGTGATCTTTGACGCCGATCTGCCCGGCGAGGACCGCGCCATCGCCAATGGTGACGCTGCCGGCGATCCCGCACTGGGAGACGATGATGACCCCACGGCCGATGGTGACGTTGTGGGCGATCTGCACCAGATTGTCGATCTTTGTGCCGGCGCCGATGCGCGTTTCGCCCAGGGTCGCCCGGTCGACTGTCGTGTTGGCGCCGATTTCCAC
Source organism: Candidatus Segetimicrobium genomatis (assembly GCA_005882335.1). GTDB lineage: Bacteria > Sysuimicrobiota > Sysuimicrobiia > Sysuimicrobiales > Kaftiobacteriaceae > Telluricultor. The sequence goes on along the minus strand of VBAP01000036.1, from coordinate 5,685 downwards.
GTCGTCTTCAATCACGACGCGACCGATGTGCGGGATCTTGACGTTCCGATCCTGCTCGGAGGCGTATCCGAAGCCGTCGCTCCCGATCACGGCTCCGGCATGCATGGTCGCGCGCCGGCCGATCTCGGTACGGTCGTACACCACCACGCGGGGGTACAAGATGCTTTCATCGCCGATGGTCACCTGGCGGCCCAGCACGCATCCGGCCATGATGACCACGCGGTCTCCGATCCGAGCGCCGTCCCCGATCACTACATACGGGCCGAGGGATCCACCGGCGCCGAGCGTGGCGTGTGGCCCGACTATGACGGTGGGATGCACGCCGGGGGTCACGGGGGGCGAGGGATGCAGGAGCGAGATTGCCCGCGCCAGCGCCAGGCGCACGTCCCTGGCCCGTATGGCGGATTTCGCGGCGGGCCGCAACTTTTCCGGCAGCAGCAGGGCGGACGCCGCGCTGGCCTCGGCCCGGGGAAGAAGATCCGATTCGGCCACCATCACCAGCGCTCCGGGCTCGGTGCGCTCCAGGTCGGTGACGCTGGTGACCTCGACCTCGCCGTCACCCACGAGTTCTGCGCCGATGGCCGTGGCAAGATCTCGGAGCTTCACAGCGCCCGTGCCGTCTGCGTTCCCGGGATCCCGCGTTCCCCCGTTCCCGTCATTTCAGTCGCTGGAGAACCGCGTCCGTGATGTCGATGCCGCCGAGCCTGGTGACCTGTTTGACCAGCACGACTCGCAGCCGCCGCCCACGGGCTTCCTCCGCAACCGCGGCGTGGATGCGTTGATTGAGCTGCTCTTCGAAATCGCGGCGAAGTGCAGCGAGTTCACGCAGAGATCCGCCACCATCGCTTTCTCGCGATCATCAAGTTGTTTCTGGTACGACAGCGCCAGCACGCTCTCGTTGAGGATCCGCTTGGAATCTACCACCCCGATCCGTGGCGCACATCCAGTCGCAACAAGCGTCAACCCGACGATCACGGGGAGCAACGCGGTGAGTCGGGGGCCGGGCGCGGCCAGGACGGGATGGGCGAACTTGATACCCGCGATCTCCACGGACAACGACGGGATCCGGGATCCGGGATCCGGGATCCGAGACCTAAGCGCGGGTTCGTTCCCGCGTTCCCGCGCTCCGCCCCGAGGGAGCGGAGCGACCGTGGGGGTTCCCGTGCTCCGCCCCGAGCCGGCGAAGCAGGCCTGGGGGTTCCCGCGTTCCCGCGTTCCCGTCATTCCTATCGCTTCAGCTTCTGGATGACGTCGGTGGTGATGTCGATCCCGGCCACATTGGCAACGAGCCGGGTCAGCACGACATCGAGTTTGCGGTCCTGGGCGATCGCGGCGACCTCGATCTTTACCTCCGCGAGGATACTGTCTTCCAACCGTGCCCGCTGCTCCTGAAGCGAAACCAGTTCCCCTCGAAGCCGCCGGTTGCGTTCGCCCAGGCTCTCCACATAGGTGCCCTGCCGCCCGGACGGCTGCCTCTCGGCTGCTGCCAGGAGCTCCTTGCGGCGCCGTTCCAGGCGGGCCCGGAACGTCTCATCCAGCGCGGCCGCAGCCTGCCTCAGCTCTGCTTGGACCTGCTGCTGGCGAGTGAGCAGACGCCGCTGCGCCTCGACCTGCATGGCATCCTGAGCCGCCTTCAACTTGGCGTTGACCTCGTCTTCTTTGATCTTCTGGAACTCTGTGAACGTCTTCTGCGTCTCGTCCGCTTGGGCCGCAAGACGCTGCTCACGCTCATCCTGCAGGGCCTGCACCTGCTGCTGAAGCTGCTTCGCCTCCTCCTCTGAGGTCAGCCCGGCCACCTCGGCCCGCAGGCGAAGGTTCAGCAGCGGATACCGGTACTCATCGCGGATCTGTTGCTCGGCCGCCCGGAGCTGGGCGCGCAGCTCGTCGCGTCTGGCCATGATTTCCTGGTCGCCCTGCGCCTCCAGCTCGCGGCGGACCTGTTGGATCTTGGCCACCTGCTCGCTGCGCAACTCATCCGCAAATGCCTGCAGACGCCGATCCCCGTCTTGCTTGAGAAATGCCAGCTCCTTGTCCAGCTCGCCCTGCAGCCGGCGCGCCTCCTCGTCGAGCGCGCGCCTGACGTCGGCCTCAGGCATCGCCGGCGCCGGGGGAAGCAGGGCGAGTTGCGCCTGTACATCCTGCAACTGTTTGACCACGGCATCGAGCTGCTGCCAGCGCGGGTGTGCGCGGGTGACAACCTGCAGATCCACGACGCCCACGCGGGTCTCTGCGACCGGAGCGGACGTGCTCTGGACCCGTCCCCGACAGCCGCCCACGAGCACTGCGGCAAGCGCGAGGAGGACCCAGGCTCTCGCTGTGCTCACCGCGGCGTCTTGGTGCGACATGTCGGCGGTGGGACGCTACTTCGCGGTCAGCTGCGCGATCACCGCGTCGGTCAGGTCGACCCCGCCGTAGAGCACGACGGCACGGTCGAGGACGAAGCTGACGCCGCGGTCACGGCTGACCTTTTCCACAGCCGTGCGGATGTCTTTGTCCAGCCCGCTCAACAGCTCTTCACGCTTCTGTACGAACTCCTGCTGGAGCTGGCGGTCGAGTTCCTGGCGCTGAACCGGGCCCAGGCTCTTGGCGCGTTCCTGGAATTCGCGCTGCTTGGCCTGGAAGAATTCCTGCAGCGCACGCTCTGACGACGCCTTGCGCGGGTGACTGTCCAGCGCCCGCTGCATGTCCACGTAGCCGATGCTGAAGGACTGCCCCAGGACCGACCCGCCCTGCCAGGCGACCAGGCCGGTGAGGATGAGCAGGACGGCCGCGGCGCCAGCGCCCAGCCAGATGGTGCGAATCGTCTTCCCTCGAATCTGCATCACGAACCTCCTCTAATGAAAAGGGAAGAAGGAAGAGGGAAGAAGGAAGAGGGAAAACCCTCCCTATTCCGCTCTTGAGCAAAATCGCTCCCATCATTCTACCTCATCGCACCAGGTCATTTCCCATCTTCCATCTTCCCTCTTCCCTCTTCCTTGTCTATAGGTTGCTGGTCAGGCGCAGCCATACATCGCCGCGCGACGTCCCGATGAGTTCCCATGCCAGAAACTCATTGATCCGATACGTCAGGGTCCCTTCGAAGATCTGGGTAGGCAGCGCCCATTCGCCGCGCAGCCCGAGATCGGGGCTGACCTGAAGGGTCGTCCAGAGCATGGTCTCTTGTGTCGACGGCGCGTAGGTCGCTCCCAGTGAGGAGGCGGGGGAGACCTCGTAGCGGATGCCCAGATCCGCCGTGAGCGCTAACGGGGTCGGGACGAGACGGATCTCGACGAACGGCTCCAGCGGCGGCGCAATCAGCCGGCCGAGGTGGGCCACTACTTCAGGACCCGGCGCGCTGGGGCCGATGTTGAGACGGGCTTCTACCCGCGCCCGGTACATCAGCGATTCCGCCGAGACGGTGACGTAGGTGGTCTCGGCGACTTCGAGCCGGGATCGGGCCACGATGTTGTACTCCGATGCCGGAGGGTACGACGCCAGCTGCTCGTTGAGGACCCCCTCCAGAGAGCGGCGGAAGGTCTCCGCGAAGACCACCGGCAGACCCCGGAGCGGCTCCGCCATGGAGGCGACCTGCGGACCGTGCTGGTCCAGCAGGACGATCGGAATCGACGTGGAGCGAAACCGGACACCGATGTTTCTGATGACGCGGGAATCTTTGGGCGCGATCGCCAGTTCGAGCTGTGCGGACTCTCCGGGACGAACCTTCGCCGTCGCAGTGAACCCAGGCAGTGCCGTCTCCACGACGTCGCGGGCCCGGAGCTCGATCAGCGGGGCTGCCCATTCAAGCGATGCCACCGGCAACGCGGTCACCAGGGCCCGGAGCTCCGCCACCGGCCCCGGCTGCAGGAGCGCCGCCACAAGAGGCTGCACGCGGGGGTGCACCGTCCGTAGATCGGGGATGACGACAACGTCGCGCACCACCACGCCCACCGGCCGCAGGCGGACTCCAACCGTCGTCACGCTCCCGGGGCGGACCGCGGCCTCAGCGATCACATAGCCGGCGGTGACGCGTTCCACGACGCCGGCAATCGTCTCCTCCGGGCGGGGCAGCAGCGCGGCCACCTGGTCCAGGGGCCGGCCCAATAACAGCCGCTCTGCCACGCTGGCCACAGTCGCTTCAAGACGATCTCGAATGATCCGGTGGGGCGCGGGCCCGTCAAAAGTGAGCTCAACTGCGACCTGTTGCACCGTGGCCTGGCCGCTGGCCGGGGCGGCCGCGACGGCCAGCACTAGCAGCGCCGCGAACAGCGGGGCGCTCGATCGAATCGTCCGCGTCGCGGGAAACTGCGCCTTTCTGGAGTTGAAAAGTTGAAGAGTTGAAGAGTTGGAGAGTTCCTCCTCTGGAAGGCGGCGGTTCCTCTTCAACTTTCCAACTCTCCAACCCTCCAACGTCGCTAGAAGGGCGCGCCGAGTGAAAGCCATGTTTGCCGGGTGCCGTCTAGCCCGCGCCACGCTAAGTCGATGCGGATCGGCCCCAGCGGAGTGTTGATGGCGATCCCCAGCCCGTACGCGACTTCGGGCGGATCGGTGAATGACGCCGGTGCGTTCCCGGCGTCGACGAACAGGATCGTGGTCACGTCGCGGAACGACGGGATGAGCGCGCTCATCGGAAACCGGTACTCCAGGTTGGCGAGCAGGATGCTCGTATCGCTCTTGAACCCGGCCGGCAGTCCGCGAACGGTACTCGGGCCTCCCAGGATGAACCGATCTTGGAGTGGCAGGCAGGCCGCGGGTTTCGGCGCTGAGGTAGGGCACGATGCCACGTTCGCGACTCCACCAAATATCCGGCCGACGATCACGCTGTCTTCCCCGACCGGGAACAGGTGCTGATAGTCGAGACTGTACTTGGTGAAATCAAAGTCACTTCCCAGCGCAGAGACGGCAATCTCGCCGGTGAGTGACGTCCTGTCTCCTGCGGTGGCGTTAAAGCGAGCGTTCCTCGTGTCCCGGCCGACGCCAAGCTGGAGGCTCACTACCCGGCCGGGCACGAATCCTTGTGGGAGGTTGCAGTGATCTCGGATTGCTCGCTCCTCAGACGAACCGTGCCTATGGTGGCCCCATCGAGCGGCCTGTTGAATCCGATGACTGAGCCGTTCCGCTGGAGGCTGTACCGCGACTGGACGCTGCCCGGCACGGCGGGTGGCACGCAGCTCGTCGTGCAGTACTCATACTCGATCGAGGCCCGGGAAAAGACGCTCAGGTCCAGCCCGGTCCCCGCATCGTCGAAGAACGGCTCGCTGAAGTCGACCTGGTAGTTGAGCTGCGCGCCGGACGTGGTCTGCACCGCGCGCTCTGCCCGGATGGCGAAGGACTGTGCCCGCCCCTGCCAGTTCCGGTCCCGGTACTCGATGAACCCGAGCAGGCCGTCGCGCGAGCTGTACCCCAGGCCGAAGGACGCCTGCGCCGTGCGGGCTTCCTTGACCTCGATGACGATGACGGCGGAGTCCGGGGTCGCCCCGGGCTCTGGTCGGGCCCGGATCGTTTCGAACAGTCCGGTATCAAAGAGTCGCTGCAGATCCCGCTGCAGCACGTTTACGTTGAAGATAACCCCAGGTTTCGTCTCCCGCACGTAGCGCAACGCGACCGCGGGCTGAGTCTTGCGGAGTCCCTCAAAGCGGACCGTCTCGACGCCACCCTCGGCGATGCGCACGCGCAGGCGGGCCTGATCCGGCTGCTCGGCGGGCAGAA
>VBAP01000009.1:116058-153713 GCA_005882335.1 Candidatus Segetimicrobium genomatis | reverse complement strand
CATCCTGCCGCCATTGGGCAACGACTTCGTGGCAATGCTGAAAGATTCATCGCTGGCCTCGGTCATCTCCGTGCAGGAGCTGACGTATTCCGGCAGCCTGTTGAACGCGCGGACGTTTCGTTCGTTTGAGACCTACAACGTGGTGGCGCTGCTGTACCTGTGCATGACGCTCCTGGGCTCGCTGGGCGTACGTGCGCTGGAGCGCTGGACGTCGAAGGGATACAAACACTAGTCTTCCCGGTCTTCCCTGTCTCCCCGGTCTGGCGACCCGTCGAAAGCCGTATCCTTGCTGCAGTTCGCAATGGACGAGTATAATGAGGGTCGCCCGTGGGCGGTTAGCTCAGGTGGCTAGAGCGCATCCTTGACATGGATGAGGTCGGAGGTTCAAGTCCTCTACCGCCCACCAAGTGCGACGAGGCCTTTGTAGTTTGAAGGCCTCGTCGCACTTGGTGTTTGGAGAATGGACCTCTGACCTCAGAGGGGGGAGCGGGGGAGCGTAGCTCCCCCAGGTGGTGAGGGGTGGAATCGGAGGGGCTTAGCCCCTCCGAGGAGGGAGCCGCGACGTCAAATTCCTTTCGGGGCCCCGCGAATCCAGAATTCGCGGGGGTCGCGGCGACCGACGAGGTCTGCAGGTTCAAGTCCTGCACCGCCCACCAAGGTGGCGAGGTCCCTAGTAGTTGTTGTTGAAGGGACCTCGCCACCTTGGTGTATGTGTGGAGAATGAACCTGCGACCTGAGGGGGGATGAGGGGGGACGCGAGTCCCCCCGGGTGGTAAAGGGGGCAGCGAGCGCGGCTCGAATCGTCGGCCATCGAGCAAGACCTCCGCGCGAGCGATCCGGGGGAATAGTCCCCCGGAGGAGGGAGGCGCGACTTTGGCTACCTCTGAGGGCCCCATCTGCTATAGGCAGATGGGGGTCGCGGCGACCGACGGTCGGAGGTTCAAGTCGCTTTACCACGCGATAACTCTGTTCGGCGAAGGATTGCTCTGTGTGGGAGATCCCTCGCGACGCTCCGCTGCTCGGGACGATCGCCTCGTCTCGTTTGGCAAGTAGGCCGTCGCCGGGACGAGCCGATCGGTCCTGCACCGCCCACCAAGGTGGTTGGAGAGGCTCCGAAAGGAGCCTCAATCCTTTTCTCCCTCTCCTATGGGAGAGGGTAGGGTGAGGGGTTTGTTTCCGCTGAAGAATGAACCTGCGACCTCGAGGGGGATGTGGGGGAGCGTAACGCCTGCAAGCGAGAACATCGCGTTTATCCAGTTGGACGTTGCCGACGAGGTACGAGCGACGCAGGCCGTGTTCCTCAGCGGGCTATTCGTCTTCGCCGCGTTGCCAAGCTGCTTCTTGTGGCTCGCCTTTGGGGCCACCATCCAGCGTATCCTCTACAACCAACGCAGGCTGAGACTCTTCAACGTCGCAATGGGTGCGCTTCTTGCCCTCTCGACTGTTCTCATCCTACGCTAGAGGACCACGATAGCTCCGCGATGGTAAGGGAAGGGAGGAGATTGCTGAATGGCCGTGAATGTTGAATGGCCTTGAATATAGTGTAACGCTTCACCCATCTGCAATACGTCAATCCAACCGCGACGCGTCAATCACATCCACCCTCAAGGCCAAGGAGAGCGGCAAATGAGTGAGACAGCAAGGCCATCTCGGCGCGGGATCGTGCTTCGGTTGGGTGCCATCATCCTGGCGGCCTTGCACGCGTTGGGGATCAACGCCTACGTCACCCGGAACGTCCTGAAACACCCCTGGCTCTGGGATAACCCTGACTACATGCTGTACTTGTACGCGGCCTACTATCACCTGCACACCATCATGCTGGCCGGGCACCTGTACCTGTGGGGGCCCTACCTGATCTTGCGCCAGCATCGCGCACGCTGGTGGTCGCTCTACTATGTCAGCCTCGTCAGCGCCTATGTCTTCACGTTGATTCCGCTGCTCTCCGTCCAGCGCGTCACGGCGATCTATGGGACGCTCGCCTACCGAGTGATCGAGGTCCATCTGGCGCTCCTGCTGCTGTATCTCCTCTACTACCTCACTGGGTCCCGCTCTCGCTCGAGCATTGTTGGGTTCCACATTTTCTCGGGATTCCCCATCACCGCCATGTTCTTCCTGACCAGGACGATCCCGCAGTCCCAGATCGGGTCCATCCTTGTGGCGATTCTGGTCTTTCACGTCCTAGCAGCCTGGTACGTGGAGCAGCGAAAGGAACGGGTGTTAGCGTCCACGGTGGGGCGGTTGCAGGCCGGCAGAGAGAAGATCTGGCCAGTTTGGCTCGCGAATAGCGCTCTGCTCGTCATCATTGCCGTCCTGACACTGCTGAACTTTCAGTTCAACCTGCTCTACGGCAGACAAGTGTTGCTCGGGGTTCTGGAGAAGACCGGGTACCCTCCACGCGTCGATGAACGAACGGCGACCTCCGAAACGCCGTCGCCCGAACACGTCAGGTTTCGGACCGCGGACGGCTCCTGGAACAACCTGAAATATCCTGAAATGGGGAAGGCCGGGACCCCGCTGGGCCGGTACGTGCCGGCCAGCGCCACGAAACCCCAGGACGTCTATCGTGAACCGTCGGTGCTCCGCATCAGCGACCGGCTCCTGAAGCAGAAACAGTTCATCCCCGCCGCGACATCCAACGGGACCATCAACGCGCTCGCATTCGCGTGGGTGAACTTCTTTGTGCACGACTTCTACGCGCGGGGAACCGAGTTCTCGCGGGGCGCAGCCGCGCAGTACAAGCTCCCGGTGGGTGATGGCACATACGTCTACATGAGCAAGCTTCCGGAGTCCCCGGATGGAAGCGAGAGTTCACACCGCTCCGGGGTCACCCACTGGTTCGACGGTTCGCAGGTCTACGGATCGGACGAGGCCTGGGCCCGGCAGCTCCGGACCACGACCGCAGCCGGTGCTCCCGGCGCAAAGCTGCGGGTGTGTGATGATGGTCTGCTCCCGAAATACCGGCTTGGGAAGGGATCCGCACCGCCGGAGCTGTTCTGTGGAACTCCCGGTGCGCTCGAGGACGGCGGGGTCTTCCTCACGGGCGACTCGCCTCGCTCGTCCCTGCATATCGGCCTGTTGATGTTCCACCACCTGTGGGTACACGAGCACAACTATATCGTCGATCAGCTCGCGCAACGCTACCCGGAGATGACAAACGATGAGCTGTACCATACCGCGCGCCTCATTGTCGCGGCGGAGATTGCCAAGATCCACACGTTGGAGTGGACGGCGCAAATGACGTCGGATCCGGTGTCGGCGGAGTTCGTCCGACGGATCTGGGACGAGCGGGTGGGCGATCCGAACGCCTATCGGCCGGACCGCAACTACGCCGTGTCCGAGGAGTTTCTCTCATCCTACGTGCTGCACGAAATCGTGCCGCCGATGTTCAGCGTCGTCGACGCATCGGGTCGTGAGGTCGAGCGCCTCGCGTTTCTCAACGACCTCTTCGGCCTGGGGGGCCAAAAGAAACTCCGGCAGTACGGGCCGGCCCAACTGTTCCAGTCGTTCGGCCGCAACCCGATGGGTCTGATCTACCCATTCAACGTATCCGACCAGCTCCGTCGGTTCCGCGGCTTCGAGTCCCTCGTCGCCACGCATCCGCCCGACGACGCCGGGTATCTGGATCTCGCGGCCATTCCCGTGGCGCGCGACCGCGACGCCAGGGTCCCCAAGTACAATGACCTGCGGGAAGCGCTCAATGAGCCCAGATTGACGCGAATCGAGGACATTTCCAGCGACCCAGAGGTCGTCGCGGCTCTCAAAGAGCTGTATGCGAGCGTCGACGACATCGAATATATCGTCGGCTTCAAGGCCGAGAGCCGGCCGTCCACATGGGGTCTCACCTACACCCAGGTGAACGCTTTCCTCCCGGTGGTGGTCTACCGGCTGCTCGCCGATCGGTTCTACACCAAGGACTATCGTCCCGAGATCTACACGAAGTACGGGATCGAACGCCTGCGAACGGTCAAGCTCTATGACATCATCAAACAACACTTCCCCTCCGCGGCGCTCCCGCAGGGTCGGGATGCTCGCATCTTCTTCCTCTGGACCCGCTAGGAGGTGTCCAGCATGATCACATCCTCCTCTCGGCCGCGACGGATCAGAATCCCGCATGTGATAGACGTCGTCCTGGTGTCCGAGCCAGAACATATCAAGCGCATCGAGGCGTCAGGGGACGTCGACCGTTTGCATCGGTACGATACGGCGTCGTTACCCTGGTGGGTGAGGCTCTATTTCAGCGCCACAAAGTTCCATGATGAGGAGCGCGACCTGTGGTTCTTGCCCTTCGAGTCGGCTGCCGATCCCAGCTACAAACCGAGACTCGCCTATCTGCATCAGAAGGTATCAACCGGCTATACGCAAGCAGACGTCCAGCGAGTCGCACTGCTGTTGCAGGCAAATGCAGACGAGGATGTCCTCGCCTACGAAATGGTGCAAGTCGTGAACCGGCGATTCTTTGGCGAGGAGATTCCACGGTCCATTACTGACGAGGCAAAGCACACCTTGCAGAGGTTTGGCGAGGCTGTCTTACCCTGGAAATACATAGGTGCCAGAAGAGCGCAAAAGCGAATCATGGCACACTGTGCGCGGAGGCTTCCCCAGGACGTGCATGTTCTTGATGTCGCACACAACATCGGCGAGGTCGTCCAGACGGCGGCACGCACATTAAGGACATTGAAGGCCAACGCCGGAAAGCCGGTGGAAGAGATCTTGACTTCACACGCCCCGACGCCCCAGGTGCCTCGGATAGCGGTGAAGCCATCAACGTTTGATGGTCTGTTGGCGTCTCCCACGCGCGCCGGGGAGACCGTGCTGATATTCAAGATCGGAAAGGCTGCCGCGAAGACGAGGGACCTGTTCTTTACATTCGGCACGGGAAGGCCAGAGCGAGCCTGCGTGTTCATGGATTTCTTTCTGGCATTCGCGCGTGATGTGCAGAAGGCATTGAGAGAGCTACCATCCGAACGTAACCGCGCATAGCCTCAAGTCCCGCACCGCCCACCAGGGTGGTTGGAGAGGCTCCGAAAGGAGCCTCAATCCTTTTCTCCCTCTCCTAGGGGAGAGGGTAGGGTGAGGGGTCTGTTTGGAGAATGAACCCTGCGATTTCTGAGAACGGGGCGCGCGGATCGGTCCGCGCGCCCCCTTTAGCTTATGCGTCTCCTGCTGCCATCGAGGCCTAGAAGCGGCCGGATGCCGTCACCACATCCTGCTGGATGGTAACCGTGGGCACAAACTCGAAGCCGTACCACCAGCCCACCGTCTGCCTGTTATTGGAATCGGTCCACAGCGCGTGAAAGGCATCGTCAGAGCCCGCCGCGAGATCGGTGTAGTCGCCGAAGAAGCCGCCGCCAAAACCAATGCGGGAGTTGATGGGGTGAGTCGATACTACATTCGTGACTCCCGTGGTCAGGTTGGACACTGCGTAGTCGAGCCTCGCGTTGTGAACGTAATTGCCAAGTGCCAGACAGTTAATCCGACCCACCGCCGTAGGCGTCGCAGGAGTGGCGCACACTTGCCAGGGGGAGACGACATCGGCCGCATAGGCAGACGTGTAGACACGACCAGACGGCGAGATCGCCACCCCCGGGAAGAACGTATCGACACGGCGCGCGGCGGGCGCGGTCAACGTGGTGCCATCCGGTTGAGTGATCGGGTACCCGTCTGCCACACGGTTGGAAGCATCCAGCGCGGGGAAGACGAGCGCAGGCGCACTCCATGTGGCGCCGCCGTTCAGAGATCTGCTATACAATGCCGCGGCATGGCAGCCGGTGTTGGTGCGGCTGGGGCACAACCCGCCGGTGCTGTCGCTCACCAGCGATGACCACGCGACGTAAAGGTCGCCATTTGGTGCGGCGGCAGCCGCTGGGAAACTATTCACACGGAACGCCGTGTTCGCAATTGGGATGATGTCCATAACTGTAGATACAGCGACCGGCCTGCTCCAGGAGAGACCGCCGTCAGTGGACTTGACCACCCAGATGCTGTTCAACGAGGCAAGGCGGGCTGAGCCCTCCCAAAACACATAGACCGTACCGTCGGGGCCCACGACAGGACGCGACCCTTGATCGTAGAGCACATTTCCCACGATGGATACAGGATCGCTAAAGCTCTCTCCGCCGTCGGTCGAGTACACGAAAAAGATGGGGGACTGCACATACGCGCCAGTGGATGGGTTAAAGACGTACCGTGTCCAGGTGACGTAGACCCGATCGCGGAATGGGCTTGACGCATGTGAATCGGCGGCGATCCACTCCTTGTCATTTAGAATCGCGGGCGCCATGGTTGCATTGATGAATGTGGGCGGCCCCCAGGTCAATGCGCCCGCCGCGTTAAACGTCCCCTTGTTGACGGCAAGCCGAGGCCCGAGTAGTAGACATGGCCGCTGCTGTCAAACGCGAGCGCTGGGTCCCCGCCTGCATCGTACGGGCCGCCCGCCAGGCGCTCCACGCCCGGAATCAAGGTACCCAGATGCGATGGATCACTGCTGGTGCAACACCAGGTGACTCCACCGTCGTTCGAGTAATACGTACCAGAGTAGGCGTCGCCCAGCGCGCTGCACGGAGTGCCGGCGACATCACAGGTCCAGGTCCGGCTCACATAGTCGTTCGCTGCGGCAACAACGCGATTGGGATTGTTTGGATCTACCACGATAGCGGTTTCGTTCTGCGGACCTCCGGCCGTGTCATGGTTGACGGTCACTGCGGGGCCGGTGACGCTGGTGCCGTCCAGAGGACTTGACAGCACAAACGCAGGCGTAATCGGCGCGAAGGGAGCCGGATTTGCCGCCTGGTCGCTGATGTCAGCCTCCTGCTCGATCAAACTGGAGAAGCGGATCTGCAGGCCCGCCGTCCCTCTCAATGACGCGACCTTCCCTGCCAGCGTTGTGATGTCGTACGTTGCTGAGACGGCGGCGACACTCTGTGCTCCGATGCCCGTAAGACTGGTCACGATAGCCAGCGATAGTGTGGCCACCATGAGCCGTTGCGATCGTCGCATCTATGAGCCCTCCCCGTTTGGAATAGTGAAGGCTTCTGAGGGGGGACAGCGGGTTCCTCTGTGACCGCCTTCGCTGTCTTCCTGGTGCTGAACGTCTTGTGTGCGCTCTTCCAGGCATAGGAGGTAGGGCCTGCGGCACCATCGAAGCCACACTCCGCTAACCCCCCAGACCGAACAGTGGCATCATGGAGTTCTCAAGTCGCGATCGAGGAGGTGAGTGATGCGGTCCCTACGCCTCGCATCGTTGCTGGGCGTGACCATGCTGGTATTCGGCGCCGGCGCCGCTCTGTCAGCCCCGGCGCAGGAAGTGGTGTTCACCTCGAACCAATTTACCCCGGTGACCGAACAAGAGTGGGCGAGAAACACACTACTCCCGAAGTTCACCGAGGAAACCGGCGTCCGCGTCCAGTTCACCACAGAAAACGAAGGTCCCTACGTCGACCGGCTGCTGGCGGAAACCAAAGCCGGGAAGGGGACAATTGACGTCACGGGGACGCTGCACGGGATCTTCCCGGTGTTCATTGCCAGCAACGCGATTGCGGACATGACGGCCGTGCAGCAGCGCCTGGACGCACGCCGGGACCGGACGTTCTTCCCGGATCTGCTCAAGGTTTCGAAGATGGAGGGCATCCAGGCGTTCGTGCCGTGGATGCAGGCCACCTACCTCGTCGCCGCGCGCAAGGATGCGCTCAAGTACTTCCCGGCGGGGCGGGATCCGATGCGCATGACCTACGACGATCTGCTGCAGTGGGGAGAGAATGTCCGGCAGGCCACCGGTCAGCGCCGCATCGGGTTCCCGGCTGGTCCGCGGGGGCTCTACGGCCGGTTCTTGCACGGATACGCCTACCCCTCATTCACCGGATCGCAGGTCAAGCGCTTCAAGTCTGCCGAGGCCGTCGAGATGTGGCGCTATCTGCGGCGGCTGTGGGGGGTCACGCACCCGTCGTCGTTCACCTATGAGTTCATGGCGCAGCCGCTGCTTCTGGGTGAAGTGTGGGTGGCGTGGGATCACATTGCCCGCATCCTCCCAGCCCTCCAGGAGCGCCCGAACGATTTTGTCGTCCTGCCTTCGCCCGCCGGCCCGAAGGGCCGTTCGTTCCTCTCGGTGATCGTCGGGCTGGCGATCCCCAAGACGGCCGACAATCCAGATCTGGGAGAGCGGCTGATCGAATATCTGACTCGACCATCCACGCAGGTCATGACGGCGCAGGGTGTCGCATTCTTCCCGGTCTCTCCCGAGGCCGCCAAGGCCGCGCCGACCGGCGGTCTGAAGGTCGTCGCCGATGGGGTGTCAGCCCAGGCCGGCGCACCCGACGGGCACACCGCGTTGCTGCCCGTAGGGCTGGGCGCCAGAACCGGTGAGTTTGTCCCGCTCTACGTGGACACGTTCCGGCGGATCGCGATCCAGGGCGAGGACATCCCCAGGGTCCTGGTGGACCAGGGCGCCAAATTGGACGAGCTCTATCGCGCTACGAACGCGCCGTGTGCGCCGCCTGATCCTCCGCAGCGGCCATGCGTGCCTGACTAAACTAAACTTGGGTTAGGTGTCTGGGGTTAGGGGTCGGCCCCGACCCCTTTACTCGTCATGGCCATCGCCGATGCTGAAGCTCTGACGGGGGTGACTCGGGCGCGAGTCAACTGGACGCCGTACCTGCTCGTGCTGCCCACGCTCGCCTTCCTGAGCGTGTTCTTCATCTACCCCATGGCGCAGGCCATCTCGCTGGCCGTGACGGACCCGCCGACCGGTGCGCTCACCTGGGCCCATTTCCGGCGGATGAGCAGTGATCTGTACTTCGGCCAGGCCGTCCGCTTCACGCTGATCATCACAGCGATTGCGGTTCCGCTCCAGGTGGCGTTAGGGTTGGCCATCGCGTTGCTCGTGAACACCCGGTTTCGGGGCCACACCGTGTTCCTTTATCTGACAGCGCTGCCGATTGGCATCTCCGACCTGGCCGCCGGCATGATCTGGTTGTCCATCTTGACCGAGCGGGGGTACTTAAACGCGGCGCTCCAGCGTCTGGGTCTGATCGAGCAGCCGGTCGTGTTCCTCACACTGGAACGGCCAGAGTGGCTCCTGGCCGCGATCATCCTCACGGAGTTGTGGCGGGCCACGGCCATCGTCATGGTGATCCTGCTGGCTGGCCTGCAGTTGATTCCCAAAGACTACGCCGAGACGGCAGCGGTCTTCGGGGCGGGGAGGTGGCAGACGGCGCGGCATGTGATCCTGCCGCTGCTGCGGCCCAGCCTGCAGACCGCACTGATCATTCGCACCATCCTCGCCTTCCAGCTGTTCGCGACCGTGGTCACGCTGGCCGGCCGGCAGATCCCGGTTCTCGCAGGCGAGACCTACTTCTGGTACTCGTTGTACCGCAGTCCCAGCGTTGCCAGCGCCTACGCCGTACTGATCCTGCTGTTGTCCGCAAGCATCACCTGGATCTATCTGTACGTCTTCGCGCCGAAGGCGGGCGAGGTGCGGCTATGAGAGTACGCCTCGTCGGCATTTACGGCGCCGCGCTTGTGATCGGCACATGGGTGGCGGCACCGCTGCTGCTCATCGCGCTGGCTGCCTTCACCCCGCGCAACATCCTCTACGAGTGGCCACGCCCGCTGTGGCCGCGCGCGTTCAGTCTGGACACGATGCTGTTCTTCCTGCGGTCCACCGGGGTGTGGGCGTCGACCCTCAACAGCGTGGTGGTGGCAGGCTTGACGATCGGGCTCGCCTTCCTCATCGCCGCGCCGACCGGCTATGCGCTGGCCCGCTATCGGTTCAGGGGCAAAGGCGCCGTGCAGCTGTCAATCCTGGTTGTGAAGATGTTCCCGGCGACGGTGCTGTCCATCCCGCTCGCCGTTGCGTTCATCCGGTGGGGGCTCTATGACACGCTGATTGGGGTGGCCATCGTGCATACTGCTCTGAGCATCCCATTCGTTACGGTCATCGTGACCAGTGTCTTTGTCGGTATCTCCTATGAACTGGAGGAGGCGGCGATGACCCTGGGCAGCAACCGCCTGCGGGCCTTTCTGCGAGTCACGTTGCCGATGGCGGTGCCCGGGTTGGCCGCGGCCGCCATCTTCACCTTCGTGCTGTCGTGGAATGAAGTGTTCGCGGCTACGATCCTGACGCTGGACCACCGCACGTTGCCCGCGCTGATCGTCGACTCGGTGATCAGCGCCGGCGCGCCGCTCCACTTCCGCTTCGCGGGCGGGTTCTTCATGGTGATGCCCGCAGTGGTGATCATCTTTTTGATTCGAAGGTATCTTCTGACGTTGTGGGGAGTCACCGTGAGATGAAGAGACGCAGTCGCGCGGTCAGGCAGTCGCGCTGTCAACGGATCGTCACGCCGTGCTCTTCCGCGACCGCCCGACCGCTCGACTGCGCGACCGCGGGGTTTTCGTGAGATGGCGGAGATTGCCCTCATCAACCTGCGCAAGACCTACGGCCACGTCCTGGCCATCAAGGACCTGTCCCTGCAGATCCAGGACGGCGAGTTCCTGGTGCTGCTCGGGCCGTCGGGGTGCGGCAAGACGACGACCCTGCGTGCCATCGCGGGGCTGGAAATGCTGGACCGGGGCCGCATCGTCATCGGCGGCCGCGACGTCACGCAGCTACCACCGGGGAAACGCGGCATCGCGATGGTGTTTCAATCCTATGCCGTCTTCCCGCACATGAGCGTCTACGACAATATCGTCTTCGGGCTGCGCATGCGGGGCATGCCGGCAGACGAGCAGCGCCGGCGGGCCCAGGAGGCGGCCGAACTGTTGGAAATTGCCAGCCTGCTTGACCGCTATCCCGCACAGCTGTCCGGGGGGCAGCGCCAGCGCGTCGCCGTGGCCCGGGCGATGGTCATACGCCCCGATGTGCTGCTGATGGACGAGCCGCTGTCAAACCTTGACGCGTTGCTCCGGCTGCACATGCGTGCGGAGTTGAAACGGCTGCACCGCGAACTGCGGGCCACGACGGTCTATGTCACCCACGATCAAGTCGAGGCGCTGTCACTCGGCGATCGGATCGCGGTGTTGAAAGACGGGGAGATCGTACAGTGTGACAGCCCCGGACGCATCTATGACACTCCGGCCAACCGTTTTGTGGGCGGATTCATCGGCAATCCGCCGATGAACTTCCTCAGCGGAGAGCTGCGCACGGCAGACAGCGCGCTCGCGGTGATCGTCGCGGGCGTCGCGGTGCCGCTAGCCCCGGACCACCCGACGAGTTCGACTGGCGCGTCGCGTGAGGTGTCCGCGCCGGGTGGTACGGGGCTAGCGGGATCGCTCCGCCCCGGGCCGGGGCGGCTATCCGCAGGCACAGTGATGCTTGGGATCCGGCCAGAATATATCGAGGTGGTGATGTCGTCCGTCCCGGATGGCATCCCGGCCGAGGTAGTCGTCCTCGAGCCTGCCGGTCCAAACCAGTTGCTGACCGCCCGCGTTGGCCGAGAAGCGGTGAAGGTGACGGTGGCAACGGACCTGGTCCTGCTGCCCGCTCAGCGGGTGTGGTTACGCATGAGCCCCTCGCGCATCCGGCTCATGGATGCGACGACCGGAAGGGCGTTAGTCTGATGAGTGCTCCGGATCTCCTCACGCAGGCCGAAGATACCCTCCGGCGGAATCACATGGATGGCTACACAGCACCCAGTCCGCGTTTGTATCCCCACCAGTGGAACTGGGATAGCGCTTTCATTGCCATCGCCTGGGCGCACCTGGATTGGGAGATGGCCGTGCGGGAGGTCGACACACTCCTCGAAGGCCAGTGGCGGGACGGCTTCCTGCCCCACATCCGGTACAATCCCAAGGTGCGCGAAGGCTATCAGCCCGGGCCGGACTGGTGGCCCGACATCCCGGTCCGCGTCTCCGGCCAGCACACCAGCGGGATCACGCAGCCGCCGGTACTGCCCACCGCGGTCTTTCTTGCGGGACTGGCGCAACCGGATGAGCGCGTCAGGCGATCCTGGTGGAGGCGCGTGTTTGCGCCGCTGCGCGACCTGATCCTCTGCTACCCACGCACACGCACCGCCCCTGGGTCGCCGCTTATGGCAATCGTACACCCCTGGGAGAGCGGCACCGACAACAGCCCGCGATGGGACTTCGCCACCGGCGGGGGATTCAAACCGTCGCGACCGTTTCGGCGGGCCGACACACAGGTCGTGGCCGCAGCACAGCGGCCCACGGACCGCGACTACGACCTCTACTACTTTCTTGTGGAGCTGATTGCGGATCACCGCTATGATTTCAGCCGGTACCTGCCGCACACCCCGTTTGCCGTCTACGATGCGTTGTTCAATGCCATCTGGTACCGGGGTGCAGTGGATCTGAACCGCATCGCAGCAGAGCTCGGGGAGCCTGCCGTAATCAGCGTGGAAGATCTGCGAGCATTCGCAGATGCCTACCGCCGCACCCTGTGGCACGAATCCTCGCAGCTGTTCAGAGACTTCAATCTCAAGACACGTGCGCAGATTCCGGTGGACACTGTCGTCGGATTGGGGGCGATCTGTGGAGGACTGGTCGACCGGACTATGGCCGAGGCGATGATCTCGGGGTATCTCCGGCGATGCCGCGGATACCGGTTGCTCCCCTCGGTGCTTCCAGACCAGCCCGGGTTTGAACCCGATCGCTACTGGCGCGGGCCGGTGTGGGTGAACACCAACTGGCTCATCATCCGGGGTCTCCAGGAACTGGGCCTCACCACGTACGCGGACGCCTTATCGCAGGAGACGCTGGCCCTCGTCCACCGGAATGGGCGGCGTGAGTT
Organism: Candidatus Segetimicrobium genomatis; assembly: GCA_005882335.1. Classification (GTDB taxonomy): domain Bacteria; phylum Sysuimicrobiota; class Sysuimicrobiia; order Sysuimicrobiales; family Kaftiobacteriaceae; genus Telluricultor. The sequence goes on along the minus strand of VBAP01000009.1, from coordinate 140,974 downwards.
CTACCACGCGCGGAGTGGAGAAGGGCTGGGGGGGACAGATTTTTCGTGGACGGCCGCCCTGGTCGTGGATCTGTTACGCCGGCCGGTCTCCTGACTACGTTGAGACGTTGGAGCGTTGGAACGTTGGCGCGAACCGCTGAGTTTCTTGGCCCGGACGTTTCAACAGTTAAACGTTTCAACGTTCCAACGATGATCAGTTAGGGTGCTGAGAACGTGACCCGGCCCGTGGATTCCTCGAACAGCCATAGCCTGGGGATCCCCCCGGCCAGCACCTTCATGCCGATACGCGGTCGCGCCAGTTCGTCCAATAGCCAGATCCCAGGTTCATCGTCGTAGCCGATCCACAGCCCCAACCGCGGACGGCCGCGACCATCCGCGATTCGGATCTCGGCCGCACGTTCAAACCCGACGCGAAGGGTGATCCGCGGCCGCCCCTGTGGGTCAACCAGCGCGAACTCCGGCGCGCCGCCGGTTCCGACGGTCAATCCGGCTCGCCGGCGGCCATCCCCACCATACAACCACAGGCTCGGTTTGCTGTTCACCGCGTCCAGTGTGGCCCGAACGCGGCCTCCCGCGTCCACGATCTCGAGGGCGGAGGTCCGGATGACCTGTGGTTGAGTTGCGGCACGAGGTAACCAGGGTCCCATGAGAAGGACGGCCATGAGGGTGAAGACCCAGATCACCGAGAACACGACCAGCCGTTGTTCCAGGCGCAGCAGTCGCGCCCGCAGCGCCTGCTCCTCTGACGTTCCCATTGATATCGCCTCCAGCCGCGTAAGCTCTACCCGGGAAGTTGCGCCCGTGATCTCGAGAGTCCTCTCGCTCGCGGCGTCCCAGAGGTCCCCGAGGTACGATTCGCGGCCGCGTCGAAACTCACAGCCGATGACGCGGTCAGCGGACGTGGTTGTGATCGGTGCCGGTGTCATTGGGTGCCTGGCGGGGTATTTCTTAGCGGCGGATGGCCACCGGGTCGTCATCACCGACCGCGGCGAGGTAGCATCCGGTACCGCTGCAGCCAGCGGCGGGTGGATCATTATTCACGACAAGGAGACGCCGGCGGAGGTGGCGCTCGCCCTGGAGAGCCGCCGGCTATACGATCGACTGGCGGTGGAGGCCGGCGTGGTCGTGCACCGCACCGGCGGGCTGATGCTTGCTACGACTTCCGCGGAGTTCGACCGGCTGCGGCACCAGGTCGAGACCGCGACCACTGGCGGGGCGACAGTTGAGCTGCTGAATGGTCGGGCGCTAATAGATCTGGAGCCGGAACTCGCACGAGATCTTGCCGGCGGCACGTATTGCCGCGATGAGGCCACCGCGCACGCGCCTCAAGTATGTCAGGCGATTGTCACGGCCGCCCGCGCCCGCGGCGTGGAGGTTCTTACCGGCGGTCCGGTTACAGCGATCGGTCTAGAAGACGGGCGCGTCACGCACGTCGTGATTGCCACGGAACGCATCCCCACGCAGGCCGTGGTGTGCGCCTGTGGGGTGTGGTCGCCCGCGGTCGGCCGCCTGGTCGGCGTGGAGATCCCGGTTACTCCCCGGCGCGGGCATCTGCTGACGATGACGGCGTCGCCGGTTCGGCGCCCGCTGCTCGAGGCCGGCTATCTCGATGTCAGCGGGACCGCGCAGCCGGATCCGCAGGGGCTGCGGACCATCGTGCAGCCCCGCGGCGATGGAACGTGCCTGATCGGCAGCAGCCGGGAGTTCAAAGGAGAGGACCGCACGGTCGACTCCGACCTCGCCGAGCGAATGAAACAGCGGGCGGCAAGGTTCGTTCCCGCGCTGGCGAAGATGCGGCCGGCGCGCGTCACGGTCGGGTTTCGCCCCTATACGCCCCTGGGCCGTCCGATCATCGGATGGGCCGGGCCGGACGGATTTCTTGTGGCGACCGGGCACGAAGGGCAGGGGATCACGCTGGCTCCCGTGACAGGAAAGTTAGTCAGTGACCTCGTCGCAGGGCGAATCAGGCAGACCGGGTTTGAACTGCCGCGGTGATCCGCGCCGGAGGACGGGTATGCGCGCCGTTGTGCAGCGAGTAGTGCGCGCCGGCGTGAAGGTGGACGGCGAGGAGATCGCCCATATCGGGCACGGGTACGCCGTACTGCTGGGTGTGTCGACGGACGACACGGAAGCTGACGCGAAGACGCTGGCTGAGAAGATCGCGCATCTTCGTATCTTCGACGATGAGCAGGGCAAGCTCAACCGGTCGATCCTCGATGTCGGCGGCGCCGTGCTCTCGGTATCGCAGTTCACGCTGTACGGCGACACCAGCGGCGGACGGCGGCCGAGTTTCATCAAAGCCGCACCTCCGGAACGGGCCGAGGCACTCTACGAGGCATTCAATCAGCACCTGCGTGGTCTCGGAGTGCAGGTAGAGACCGGCCAGTTCCGGGCCACGATGGTGGTGGACATTGCGAACCACGGACCGGTGACGATGATCCTGGATACACGCGCATGATCGAGAACCTGCTCGACCTGACCATCGCCACGCAGGCGGTCTTGAGGTTTGCGGTCCGCACGGAACCGCTGCAGGCCCGCCTGCCCGCGCCGTGGCAGGTCACGCCGGACCCGGCCGGTGTCTCGAAGGGGGCCAATCTGGCCGTCACCTTCAACGATGCACTCCTCAACCAGGATGCCGCCGGCACCCCCACGGCAGATGCCGTGAGCCGCTACATCGGGTTTGCGGTTCCGGCCCGACACCCGGAGACGGAGGAAGAGGCCGGCTTCAACTTCCGGATTCTCACCGCCCATCCCCGCGCCGTGCCGGGGAAGTACAAGACGTCACGCCTTGGGACCGTGCTGCGGGAATTCTACGCGAAAGGCAACGACATGAGTGCGACCGTCACCGACCACTTCCGGTTCCGCGATCCGGGCGGGGGATCAGTGGAGTTGCAGCTGCAATACCGTCGCGGGCTCCCGGTGAGGGTGGTGTCGCAGGGGAATGTACGTTCCGCCACCGACCCCAACATCCTGCGTATATATAAGATACATGAACTGCTCGACGTCGTACGCAGCGTGCCTCAGAACATCGACCGGGTGATGAGCTATCAGTTCCGCAATTCCATCTCGGAGTTCAGCGATCTGTTCGATGGTACGGAGCGGCTGGTGAGCGTCACCATCGTGCCCTGGTACGTCCGGCAAGTCTACGGGCCGGGGACGACGTGATTGAACACGCTAAGAGCCCGACGCCCCCGCCGCAGGTGCACGAGCTCAACCGATTGACACCGCACAGCCCGGTCTCTATACAAAGTCTACCAGGTCTACATACGTCGGATCAGAGCAGCGGGTAGACCCGGAAGACCTGGCAGACCTGGCAGACCTGGCAGACATGGTAGACGCATTTTGGAGGACAATCCGATGAATCAAATCAAGGTTACCCTCCCTGATGGTCGCGTGAAAGAGTATCCGAAAGGCATTTCGCTCGCCGACGTGGTACGCGACGCGGGCAAGCCCGACGCATTCGTGGCCAAGGTGGACGGCGACCTTCGCGACCTGGCGACCAAGCTGGACCGCGACGCACGCGTGGAGCCGCTGACCTTCGAGCAGCCGGGAGGGCGGGAGGTCTACTGGCATTCATCCGCCCACCTGATGGCGCAGGCTGTGAAACAGTTGTTCCCCGAAGCTAAATTGGCGATCGGGCCGCCGATCGACGATGGCTTCTACTATGACATCGATCTCGGCCGGCCGTTTTCGCCCGAGGACCTCGAGAAGATCGAGGCCCGGATGCGAGAATTGGCCAAACGCGACCAGCCTATCGAGCGTGTAGAGGTCCCGCGCGAGGAGGCCATCCGTACCTATAAGGAAATGGGCGAGAAGTACAAGCTGGAGTTGCTGCAGGATATCTCTGATGCGCGCGTGTCCTTTTACCGCCAGGATGGCTTCATGGACATGTGCCGCGGCCCGCACCTGCCGCGCACGGGGTTGATCAAAGCCGTCAAGCTCCTCAGCACATCGGGCGCATACTGGCGTGGTGACGAGCATCGCGAGATGCTGCAGCGCATCTACGGCATCTCCTTCCCCCGCCAGGAGCAGCTAGATGAGTTTGTGCACCAGCTGGAGGAAGCCAAGCGGCGCGACCACAGGCGGCTCGGCAAGGATTTGAAGTTGTTCGCGTTTGCCGAGGAACTGGGGCAGGGCCTCCCGCTGTGGTTGCCGCGCGGCGCCGCAGTGCGGCGAATCCTAGAGAATTACATCGTCAACCTTGAATTGCAGCACGGATACCTGCATGTCTATGCGCCGGATCTCGCCTCCGTGCAACTCTACAAGATCTCGGGGCACTGGGACTACTTCCGTGAGGCCATGTATCCTCCGATGAAGATAGACAACGACGAGCTGGTGCTCAAGCCGATGAACTGTCCGCACCACATCATGATCTACAAGCAGGAGCAGCGTTCGTACCGAGACCTGCCGGTGCGCATCGCCGAACTGGGCCGGATGTACCGCTACGAGAAATCCGGGACGCTGAGCGGGCTGCACCGGGTGCGGTCCATGACGCTCAACGATGCGCACATCTTCTGCCGGCCTGACCAGGTCAAGCAAGAATTCGCGGCAGTTGTCCGGTTGATTCAGCAAGTGTACCAGGACTTTCGCATCACCGATTACCGGCTGGATCTCTCCTTGCATGATCCCCAGGACAGGCAGTACTACCATCAGGACGAGGAGCTGTGGATGACGGCGGAGGGGCTGCTCCACGAGGTGCTGCACGAACTGGGGCTGCCATACAACTCCGTGGTTGGCGGCGCGAACTTCTACGGACCCAAGCTCGACGTCCAGGTGCGGACGGCAACGGGGAAAGAGGAGACCCTCTCCACGGTGCAGCTCGATTTCTTGCTCCCCAAGCGTTTCGAGCTGGAGTTTATCGGGGAGGACGGGAAGGCACATCGTCCGGTGATGATCCACCGGGCCGTCATCAGCACGATGGAGCGGATGATGGCGTTTCTCATCGAGTACTACGCCGGTGACTTCCCTGTCTGGCTGGCGCCGGAGCAGGTGCGCGTGCTGCCGATTGCAGACCGCCACCTCGACTATGCCCGGCAAGTCCGCGATCGACTGGCGGCCGGAGGGGGGCGCGTCGAACTCGATGAGAGCAACGAGCGGATCAGCTATAAGATCCGTCGTGCGCAGATTGACCACGTCCCCTACATGCTTGTCGTGGGCGACAAAGAGGCGGCCAGCGGCCAGGTGGCCGTCCGCAGCCGCGCCTCGGGTGATCTGGGCCCGATACCCCTGGACAAATTTGCTGGACGCATCGCTGAAGAAGTTGCCGCAAAGAGCTGAACCGCGGTCGCGCGGTCGGGCCGTCGCGCAGTCGCGGCACTACAATAGCCAAACTGAGTCATAGCCGTACAGTGCCTCTGCACGCATAATCATCCTCACCTATCCGGGTCTTGCATGTAGCCCGTAGACTCGGTAGACCCGGTAGACCCGCGTGGGGAGGCGCCATGCTTCCTCCGATAGTCTGGATCGCTGCCGCATTCGCCGCCGGAATCGCCCTCGGTCGCGGGTCGGTATTGTCGGCGTGGACATGGCTTGCCGCTTCCTCAGCCGCGGCTGCCGCCGGGATATGGTGTCTGGACATCCGACGATCCGCAGTCGTGCCACTGCTGGCGGGTACGCTGGCGGCCGGCGCGCTATGGGCCACGCTGCACGCAGATCCGGTTGCGGCCCCCGCGTTGACTGGGACGCTCGGAACAGATGTCACGCTGACCGGCCTAGTCACCAGACTGGCGCAGGGCGGCGAGGATCGTAGCCGCGTCGTCATGTCGGTCGATCACATCAACTCCGACGGGCGGTCGGAAAGCGCCTACGGGTTAGTTCTTGTCACAATCCCGGGTACGAGCACGATTCGCTACGGCGACCGCATTGCAGCCTCCGGCCGGCTTGTCCGCCCGCCGCCTGCCGGGAATCCTGGGGAATTCTCGTATCGCGACTATCTCATAACACGCGGAATCGCGGCCACACTGTACCCGCACCGCCACGCAGGGGTGCGCAAGATCGGACGCGGCCGGGTCAACCCCGTGCTGGCCGCGGCCGACGTCGTCCGTAGAAGGATGACGTCTTTCCTTCAGACCGCGCTGCCGAGACGCCGCGGCGCATTGATGACCAGCCTGCTGCTCGGGGACGACGGCGCGATTGGACCGCAGGCCCGGGACGACTTCGCACGGTCGGGTCTGCTCCATGTGCTGGTCGTGTCGGGAGCGCAGGTCGGACTGGTGTTGGGATCGGTCCTATGGCTGGGGCGGGCGCTGCGCGTCCCGACTCTGGATGCGTCCGTAGCGGCGGCCGCGATCACTGTATTTTTCGCGCTCATGACGGGCTGGGTAGCGTCGGTGGCGCGGGCTGCGATCATGGCGCTCATCGGGCTGGCCGCGCCATTGTTGCGGCGAGGTCAGGATGCGCGCGCGGCGCTGGCTTTCGCGGCCCTGGCGCTGCTCGTTTCGCAGCCTCTGCTCCTCTTTGACGCGGGGTTTCAGCTCTCGTTCGCGGCCACGTGGGGGCTGGTGTACGTTGCGCCCGTTCTGGCGACGCGCCTGTCCGCCCTGCCTCGGGCTTTCCGCTCCCTCTTCTCAATGACAGCGGCCGCGCAGATTGCAGTCGTGCCGCTTCTCGCCTACCACTTCCTCCAAATCTCAGTGGCGGGTTTCGTCGCCAATCTCGCCGTGGTTCCGCTGGTCGCGCTCCTCGTGCCCGCCGGTTTCGCTGTTGCGGCCGTGGGGGCCGTGGCTCCCGCCATCGGGACTCCCCTTGCGCCGGTGTTGGGCCCGCCGGCCGATGCGGTGTGGTGGGCCGCAGCCTTTTGTGCCCGCCTGCCGCTCTCTGCTGTACCAGTGGGGCCGCCCTCTCTTTTAGAAATTGTTGCTTTCTACGCCGCCGCCGTCGTGATCGTCGAATCATTGCAGGGTCGCCTGCGTGTCGCGCGACCAGCGATGGCCGCGGTGGTGTCGACCACAGCCGCGCTAGTGCTGTGGATCCAGGTCCTCGCTGCCGCCGCGCCCCCCCAACTCGTCGTCACATTCCTCGATGTCGGACAGGGCGACTCCATCGTGATCCAGGGTCCGTCAGGACGCGCCGTGTTGGTCGACGGAGGCGGGGAGGTGGAGGGACACCTGACCGGGTACGACATCGGGGCTCGCCGGGTTGTCCCCGCACTCCGGCGGTTGCGTCTACGGGGGATCGACATTTTGCTCCTATCGCATCCACATGAGGACCACGTCGGAGGACTCGTCGCCGTGCTGCAGAACTTCCCCGTGGGTTTGGTGCTGGATAGCGGTTTCGTGCATCCGGCGCCGTCGTACCCACGGTTTCTCCGGTTGGTGGAGGAAAAGCAGGTTCCGTATCGGCTTGCCCGCCGAGGTCAACTCCTGGACCTGGGAGGCGGGGCAGCCGCGGTTCTGCTGAATCCGCGTGAGCCGCTGGTCATTGGTTCCGGTTCAGATGTCCATGCCAACTCCGTGGTGGCTCGGCTGGTGTATGGGGCGGCAAGCGTGCTGCTGACAGGAGACATCGAGGCGTTGACCGAGGCCATACTCTTGAGCGAAGGAACGGACCTGCGCAGCACGGTCCTGAAGGTGGCGCATCACGGGAGCGCCACCAGCAGCACGCCGGTGTTCTTGGAGGCTGTCGCCCCGCGCGTGGCCGTCATCTCCGTGGGGGCCATGAATCCGTTCGGGCATCCCCACCGCGCTACGCTCGACGCCCTCCACGCCGTGGGTGCAGCAGTGTATCGGACCGACGTCCATGGCGCGGTGACGGTCAGGACCGACGGAACGCAGCTCTGGGTGCGCACGGTGCGGGATGCGGGCGATCGTTGACCGCATCGAAGATGACGTGGCCGTCGTGATCTTTGAGGACGGTGGGCGCGCGTATCTGCCCGCGGCCCAACTCCCCCCGGGCGCCGGAGAAGGGACCGTGTTGCGTGTGACGTGGGCTGTGGAGACGGGGAGCAATGCCCACGAAGTCGCCGAGCTCATTGACAGGCTCAGGCGCCGCAGCGAGGAACACCTGTAGCATGCCTGCTGCTGACGCTCACGTGTACCTCCTCCACGGCGAAGAGGACCTGCTCATTGACCAGGCGCTGGCGGCCCTGCTGGATCGGCTGGTGCCGGCAGAAGAACGCGACTTGAACCTGGATGTTCTGCGGGCCACAGAGATCGCGATCACCGATCTAGTCACGCGCCTGGACACGCTCCCTTTCTTCGGGCGCCGCCGCGTGGTCGTGGTCAAGGACGCGGATGCCTGGAAGGCCCCTGAACAGGATCGGCTCGCGGCCTACCTGGAGCAGGGTGCGCCGCCCTCGGCGCTCATCCTTGTCGCCCAGGGACTGGACCGCCGGCGCAAACTGTACATTGCAATCCGCCGGATCGGAGAGGTACAGGAGTTTCCCCGGATGTCGGTGCGCCAACTCCCGTCATGGATCGCCGAGCGCGCCCGGCATGCCGGCCGCCGCCTGGATCCCGACGCCGTGGATGCCCTCGTTGCACTAGTGGGGCCGGGACTGCGACAGTTGAGTCTGGAGATGGAAAAGGTGTTTGCCTACGTGGGGGACCGCGATCGCATCGCGCGCCAGGATGTCGAGGCCGTCGTCAGCCGCGTATCGGAGAGTACGATTTTCATGCTTGTGGACGCGATCGGAGAACAGCGGGCCGGGCAGGCACTACGGCACCTGACCGAAATCCTGCGGGAGGAAGCGCCGCCGTACGTGCTATTTATGATCGCGCGGCAGTTCCGGATGCTCTATCGCGGCAGCGTTCTGCTGGCACGCCGGAAGCCCTTCGCCAATTTGCAGGAGGCGCTCGGCGCGCCTCCCTTTGTCGTTCGCCGGATCAGCGAACAGGCCCGGAACTTTTCGCCGGCGTCATTCCCCGGCATTTTCGTCCGCCTGCAGGAGGCCGACCGCGCGATCAAAAGTTCGGGGCACCCCCGCCTGGCGCTGGAGACGCTCATCGCGGATCTGTGTCTGCCCAGACGCGAACTGACGGGAACAGGGGAGCGCGGGAGCGCGGAAACGCGAAGCTGATTGCGGGGCCAAGACGGGGCGCTCTTAGGAAGTGGCCTTTGTTCCCGTGTTCCCGTGTTCCCGCGCTCCGCCCCGAGCCGGCGAAGCCGGCGTGGGGGTTCCCGTTGTGAGTCTTTGCATCAGCCGGGACTTCTTCCGCGCCGCAGTATTCTGGTGAATGATCCCTTTGCGGGCAGCTCGATCCAGCTCTGACAGTGCCTGGGCAAGCCTATCGGGACTGGTCAGCGGACCTTTGGTCAGGGTCTTCAGGCGCGAGAGCACGGCCTGATTGCCGACCCGCCGTTTCTCGGATTGCCGCTTGTGTTTGAGACCTGACCTGGATCGTTTGGCCACCGGTGCCTCCCCATCGTTACGTACAACCGCTCGGTTATCCTAACACGACCTGGCGTCTACCCACAAGGACGAGCCATCGTAAAGGACGCGTCCCACACTGAGATCGATGTCCCGGAAACGAACCCACCACAGTGGAGGTGGGAGGACCTTGGGCCGGGGACCAGAAGAGCGGCTAAGGAGTGACTCAGTTACTGGTCCCCTTTGCCCAACGTCCTCATCCCACCTCCTGGTTCGATCTTAGTGGTTCCATCCGAAGTGAGACCGGACGGCTCTCGGAGACGGGACCCGTAACTCAATCACTCCATAGCCGCGCTTCGGGGCCCGGTCCGAGGGCCGTCCGGTCTCACCCGGCCTGGCAGCAACCTTGGATGATCGTTCCTCATGCCACACCTGATTTTGGGAAGGATGCTCTGGTGAAGGCGTTGCTCGACCAGGGTTGAAGGTTGAAGGGTAATGGCGGAAGACGGACTGCCGTCGCCTCAGCGCCTCGCGCGGGCTGCGTCGCTCATGGCCGTCGCGACGGTCGCCAGCCGTGCGTTGGGGCTGCTTCGCGAGGTGGTCGCCGCGTGGCTGTTTGGTGCCACGAACGCCAAAGCCGCGTACGTGATCGCGTACTATCTGCCGTTCTTTGTCCAACGGCTGCTTCTCGGCGGCACCCTCAGCATTGTCTTCATCCCTACGATCAGCCGGTACCTGGCCCACAACGATCTGGAAGAGGCCCGGCGCCTCTCCGGGAGTCTATTCACCCTGGTGCTCCTCGCCGGTGTGGCCATGGTGACCGTAGGCCTGGTGGTGGCGCCGCTGCTGGTTCCCGTCGCCGCCCCCGGGTTTGCGGGGTCGCCGGAGCTGTTGGAACTGGCGGTGCAACTGACCCGGATCATCTTCCCCGCCATGTTGTTCCTGGCGCTGTCCGTCTTCGTTACCGGATTCCTGCAGGCGCACCATGACTTCACGGCGTCTGCGCTCGCGCCGCTCCTGTTCAATACCACGATCATCACCGGTACGTTGTTGCTGGGGCCGCGGATCGGTATCCGGGGGCTGGCGTTCGCCTGGATCGCAGGCACGGCAGCGCAGTTCCTCGTCCAACTGCCCGCAGCGCGCCGGTACGGGCTGCGGATGGGGCCGATTGACCTTGCGCATCCGGCCGTGCGCGAACTGGCGCGCCTTGCGGTGCCGGCGATGCTGGGGCTGGCGATTGTGGAGATCAACGCGTATGTGGATCGATTCTTTGCGTCGATCCTGCCTGCCCAACCCACTGCCAACCCCGTCGCGGTGCTCGACTATGCCTACGAGATCGTACAGGCTCCCGCCGGCATCTTTGCCATCTCCATCGCCACCGCCGTCTTCCCGCTGCTGTCCCGCCACGCGGCCACCGACAGCCGCGATGATCTACGGGGGACATCTTCGCTGGCGCTGCGCACGCTGTTGGTCGTCATCTTGCCGGTGACGGCGCTGGCGCTCGCCCTGCGCGAGCCGTTGGTCCGGCTGATCTTCCAGCGCGGCGAGTTCGGACCTCAGGCCACCCACGCGGTGGCGGCGACGCTGGCAGGATACGCGGTAGGGCTCCCGGCCATCGCCGCCTATTATGTCGTGACCCGAACGTACTACGCGTTGCAGGACATGGCGACGCCCGTGCGCATCGGGGTGGCGATGGTTATCGCGAACGCTGTACTCGACTACCTCTTGATGCAGATATGGGGCGTGGTGGGGATCGCCCTGGCCACGTCCATCGTGTCGGCGACCAACGTTGTGCTGCTCCTGTGGTATCTACGGCGCCGGCTGGGCCGCGTGGACGGCCGGCGCATTGTGTCGACGTCCCTGCGCACCGGGACCGCAGCCGTCGCAGCCGGTCTGCTCATGGCCGCGGTGGCGGAAGTGGTCCGTCCGGTGGGGCTGGCCGGGCAGAGCGTACAAGTAGGCGGGGCAGCGGTGGTCGGTGCCCTGGCCTATGTAGGCGCGTGCCGCATCTTGGGCGTGGAAGAACTCCGTGTCGCACTCGAACTGCTGCGTCGGCCCGCACCAACTTCGCGAGGATAGACGGTGGTCCTAGGAGCAAATCGCCGCGAAGCGGTACGGGCTACCCCGTGCCGCCGGTGCGTTGACACTGGTTTTTGCACGGTGTTATCGTTAGGGAGACTTTAGCACTCACTCGCGTTGAGTGCTAACTGTTGACACCGGGCACCTCAGCGATCCCGGCAGTGACCGCACGCGTCAGGCGACGCAGCCCGTACCGGACTTCGCGAGCTAGGCGGCCGGTTCCAGAGCACCTGTCGCGCGAAGTCGGTACGGGCCGCACCTGCCGGGATTTCCCCACCGGGAGCGATGCCGTGCTGCCTGAGCTGGACACGCGCAAACAAGAGATCTTGCGGGCGGTGATCCGTTCGTATATCGAGACCGCCGAGCCTGTCGGGTCGGAGGTCGTCGCGCAGCGGGGCCGCCTGGGTGTCAGTTCGGCAACCATCCGCAATGAGATGGCGACGCTGGAGGAACGAGGGTATCTCGTCCAACCGCACACCTCGGCCGGGCGCATCCCCACCGATCACGGCTACCGGGTCTATGTGAACTCGCTAGTGGACCAGGAAGAACCCCTGTCGGCGGGGGAGCGGCTGCGGCTCCGCCGGCGCCTTGTCACGGCGCTGCGGGAACGGACGCGAGTCCCAGAAGAGATCGCCCGGACACTCGCCACCGTCACAAACTATGCATCGGTCGTGTCTCAATTGCACCGCTACTTCCACCTTGAGGGCGCGGCGAACATCCTCACCCAGCCAGAATTCCGCGATGCCCGAACGGCGCGGCCCGTACTCGAAGCACTGGAGCGAGAGGAGGTCATCGCCGACCTGCTGGAAGACACACCTGAACAGCGGGTCTCGATCACGATTGGCAGCGAGCACCGCGTCGAGGACCTCCGGGGCTGCAGTGTGGTAGCCGCCGCCTACCGGATTGGAGGCCGGTCCGTGGGAGCCCTGGGCATTGTGGGTCCCACCCGCATGCCCTATGCGAGGGTCATCTCGCTGGTCCGCTACCTGGCCGCGAGCCTCGACGACGTGCTGGCCGAGCTTTCGTAGGTTTCCATGCCCGACTTCTATCAGATCCTCGGAGTGGATCGGAACGCGACGCAGGACGAGATCAAGCGGGCGTTCCGCCAGCTCGCCCGGGAGCACCACCCCGATGTGCGCAAAGACGATCCTAAGGCCAACGAGCGCTTCAAGGAGATCAACGAAGCCTACCAGGTCCTCAGCGACCCGCAGCGCCGGGCGCAGTACGATCGCTTCGGGACGGTGCAGCACGTTCCCGCTGACGATGTGCCGGGTGGGGGGTTCGGCCCGTTTGATGACATCTTCGACATGTTTTTTGGCCGGCGGGCCGCGGGAGTGGACCGCGACGCACCCGAAGCGGGCGCCGATCTACGTTACGACCTTGAACTATCGCTGGAAGAAGCGGCGACCGGAGTCGAGAAGACCATCGAGATCGAGCGGCTGGAGACCTGCCCCAGGTGTTTTGGGACCGGAGCGGAGCGCGGATCAACTCCTGAGCAGTGCCCTACCTGCGGGGGGCGTGGGGAAGTTCGGCGCTCACAGCGTACCGTGTTTGGATCCTTCACGCAGATCTCCACCTGCCATACCTGCGGCGGGACCGGGACGATCCTCCGCCATCCCTGCACCCAGTGCCGCGGGAGCGGCCGGGCCGCGGCGAAGCGCACCGTCACGGTGAGCATTCCGCCGGGAGTTGATAGCGGCATGCGGCTGCGGATCGGCGGCGAGGGCGAGGCCGGGCTCCGCGGCGGTCCGCGCGGCGATCTCTACGTCTTCATCCATGTGCGGCCGCATCCGGTCTTTCAGCGGCAGGGCACGGATCTCTATTGCACCGTCCCCATCACGATCTATCAGGCGGCGTTAGGTGATGAGATCGAGGTGCCGACCCTGGAGGGTCCCATCACGCGCACGGTCTCCGCGGGGGCGCAATCCGGGACGGTCATCACGGTGAAGGGGAAGGGGATGGCGGATGCGCGCGGCAACCGCGGCGATCTTCACGTGCGGCTGGATGTGCGCGTGCCCACCGACCTCACGGACGAGGAGCGAACGCTGCTCCGCCAGCTGGCGACGCTGCGCGGACACAGCATGAAACCCCAGCGCAGGAAGAAGATCTCGGACAAAGTGAAGGACCTCTTACAGTGAAGTGGGTCGAGATTACCGTGACGACGGCTCCGCAGGCGGTGGAGGCCGTCGCCAATATCCTGCTGGAGTGCCGCACCGGAGGCGTCGAAGAGGCCTATCCCTCGCCTGGTCTTGTGCGGCTGCGCGGGTACCTGCCGGTCGGGCCTGCCGCCGAGGTGATCCTCGCCGCGATCGAGCAGCGCATCCGGGCATTGCCGGGTTTCGGCCTGGATATCGAACCCGGCCGCATCGAGACAGCCGTCGTCGAAGACTCCGGTTGGGCCCACGCTTGGAAGAACCACTTCAAGCCGTTTGCCGTGGGTCGCCGGCTCTGGGTCACGCCGACCTGGAATGATGCGCCTCCACCGTCCCAGCGGATCGTGATCGAACTCGATCCCGGCATGGCATTCGGCAGCGGACTGCACGCGTCGACGCAGCTATGCCTGACGGTGCTTGAGGACCGTCTGCAAGGCGGCGCGCGGGTCTTCGATATCGGCACCGGCTCCGGGATCTTGTCGATCGCCGCAGCCAAACTCGGTGCCGGCGCGGTCCTCGCCGTCGATGTCGATCCGGTTGCGGTCGGCGTCGCGCGCCAGAATGTTGCCTACAACGGTGTGGCGGACCGTGTGGAGGTGCGCGAGGGCAGTCTGCTCAGCGGGATCGCAGGCCAGGCCGACGTGATCCTCGCGAATCTGACCGCCGATCTCCATCTGGATTTCCTCCCTGCAGTGCCAGTCCACGCCACCCGCGGGGCGCTCATCGTCGCTTCGGGGATCGTTGCCGACCGGCAGATCGAAGTGGAGGCGGTGGCAGGGGCCTGTGGTCTGCATGTCGATGAAGTCCGCCGTGACGCGGAGTGGCGATGCCTGATTCTGACCGGGCCTCGCAGCTCAGGTGGAGGTGGGTAGACGATTCGCCGCTTTTTCGTTTCTCAGGAAGGTGTTGTGGGGTCGGTGGCGACGTTCGCCCCCGATCAGTCGCGTCACATTGCCACCGTGTTGCGAATGCGACCGGGTGACCGTGTCGTCGTGTTTGACGGCACGGGCGCCGAATACATCGCCGAGTTGGAGACCGTGACGCCCACACGGACGGCCGCGCGAATCATCGAGACGCATCGCGGCGTGAGTCCTGCGCTGCACCTCGCGCTCCTGCAGGGGGTGCCCACGGGTGCGAAGATGGATGACATTGTGCGGATGGGAACCGAGCTAGGTGTGACCGAGTTCATTCCGTTCATCTCCGCCCGCACGGTCGCCATAGGGCGAGGACGCGTAGGGCGCTGGCTTCGCATTGCGATGGAAGCGGCGAAGCAATGCCGCCGTAGTGACGTGCCCGCCGTGCATACACCTGCCCCGCTTCCGGCGGCGCTGGACCGTGTGGCCGGCTACGACCTGGTGCTCCTGCTCTGGGAAGGAGAGGAGAGCCGTACGATCGCGCAGGCGCTGGCCGCGAACGGCAGGGCCAAGCGTGTCGCCATCGTGATCGGTCCGGAGGGGGGTTTTGCGTCAGAGGAAGTCGCGCGGGCGACCGCGGGGGGCGCTGTGCCGGTTACGGTTGGACCGCTCATCCTGCGGACCGAGACCGCCGGCGTCGCGGCTCTGGCGATGGTGTCGTACGAGTTGATGCTCCGGCCAGCGGCGGGCTCCCGGTAGGTTGCGCATCGCCAATCGGGTGCCGGCAGGAGTCAGGGCCGGCTCTCGATAATACTCAGTTCAACGCGCGCGACCATTAACGGTACCCCGGGAGGGACCATGGTTGCCCAATCAACGTACGTCCGTCAGGAGCCCGCATCCGAGGGCTCTTCTTTTGTGCCCGCCGATCCGGCCTGGCTTGTTCTCGAAGACGGCGTGGCGTTTCAGGGCGTGCGCATCGGAGCGTCCCGCGAGGCCGGAGGTGAAGTGGTCTTTACCACGAGCATGACCGGGTATCAGGAGGTGGTGAGCGATCCCTCCTACCGCGGGCAGATCGTGGTGATGGCCTACCCCTTGATCGGCAACTACGGTTTTAGCCCCGGAGCCTGGGAGGCGCCGGGTCCGCACGTCGCCGGATTCATCGTGCGCGAAGCAGCATCGGTCGCCTCTCACCACCTCTCGCGAGAGACCCTTCACCGTTTCCTGCTTGGGCACCAGGTCGCCGGGCTCTCCGGCGTCGACACGCGGGCGCTCGTGCGACATCTCCGGATGCATGGCCTCCAACGTGGCGTCATCGCCGACGATTCAAGTGCAGAGACGGAGGCGCGGGCAGCGGCGATCCCGTCGCTGTCTCAACAAGATCTGGTCGGTCAGGTCTCCCGCGCCTCGCCACTCGTGCTGCCCGGCCGCGGACCGCGCATCGTGATCCTCGACTGCGGCGTGAAGGCCGGGATTGTTGAAGCGCTCCGGCGCAGAGGGTGTGAAGTCGTCCTGGTGCCCCACACCACGTCGGCGGGGGAGGTACGGGTGTTTGCCCCAGATGGCGTGTTGCTGTCCAACGGCCCAGGGGATCCTGCCATCCTCAGAGATGTGATCGGGACAGTTCAATCCCTCATGGAGACCTATCCGGTGATGGGGGTGTGCCTGGGGCATCAACTCCTGGCTCTGGCCTGTGGGGGCCGTACCTATAAGATGAAGTTTGGTCATCGCGGGAGCAACCAGCCAGTGATCGAGATGGCTGCCGGGCCTTCGACGGGGTCCAGGCCAGCCCGGGTGATGATCACCACCCAGAACCATGGGTTCGTGGTGGACCCTCACCTCCCCACCTCACTTGAGGTCACGCACCTGAACCTCAACGATGGGACCGTGGAGGGGATCCGGCATCGTGATCTTCCGGCCTTCTCCGTCCAGTTTCATCCCGAGGGGCGTCCGGGGCCAACGGATGCCGAGTTCCTCTACGACAGATTTCTTGGTCTTGTCCGGGAGAGAGCGCACCATGGCAGTTGAAAAGTTGGAAGGTTGGAGAGTTGGAGCGATGGACGCCAGAGCCCTGTTGTGCTGTTGACTTTCCGACTCTTCAACTTTCCAACTCTCCAACTCGGTCGAAAGGGGACAACCGATGCCTAAGCGGGCCGACATCAGGAAGGTCCTGGTGATCGGCTCTGGACCGATTATCATTGGCCAGGCTGCTGAGTTTGACTACTCCGGCACCCAGGCCTGCCGTGCCCTCAGCGAGGAGGGCATTGAGGTCGTCCTTGTCAACAGCAACCCGGCCACGATCATGACCGACGTCGAAGTGGCCGACCGCGTCTACATCGAGCCGTTGACCCCTGAGTTTGTAGCGGCGGTCATCGCGGCGGAGCGGCCTGACGGACTGCTGGCCACCCTGGGAGGTCAGACCGGTCTAAACCTCGCGCTGGCTCTGGCCCAGGCCGGGATCCCGGATCGGTATGGCGTGTCGCTGCTCGGAACGCCGCTGCTGGCCATCCAGAACGCCGAGGACCGGGAGCGATTTCGGACTACCATGGTGCGTCTTGGGCAGCCCGTTCTGGAGAGCCGGCCGGCGCACACGGTCGGCGAGGCGCTCCAGGCCGGCGCGGCCCTCGGCTATCCGGTGGTGGTCCGGCCGGCGTTCACGCTTGGGGGAACGGGCGGTGGCATCGCCGCAGATCCACACGCGCTGACCGCGGTAGCCGCGGAAGGCTTGCTGGCCAGTCCTATCGGCCAGGTGCTGGTTGAGCGCAGCGTGCGGGGATGGAAGGAGATCGAATACGAGGTCCTCCGCGATGATGCGGGCACGGCGATCACCATCTGCAATATGGAAAATGTCGATCCGATGGGGATCCACACCGGTGACAGCGTTGTGGTCGCGCCCTCGCAGACCCTTTCCGACACCGACTATCAACGCCTGCGGACCGCGGCGCTGCGCATCATCGACGGGCTGGGCATTGCCGGGGGATGCAACATCCAGTTCGCGCTGGATCCCGCCAGCGACGCCTATTTCGTGATCGAGGTCAACCCGCGCGTGTCGCGCTCGTCGGCGCTGGCAAGCAAGGCGACCGGCTATCCGATTGCGCGGGTGGCCGCGAAGATCGCCATCGGCCTCCGTCTGGACGAGATTCCCAATCGGATCACGGGCTTGACCAAAGCGGCCTTCGAACCGGCGTTGGACTACGTCGTGGTCAAGATCCCGCGATGGCCGTTTGACAAGTTTCCGACCATCGACCGGCGGCTCGGCATCCAGATGAAGGCCACCGGAGAAGTGATGGCGATCGGGCGGTCCTTCCCCGAGGCGCTGCTCAAAGCTGTTCGGTCGCTCGACATTCCGGTGCGGGGGCTGCGTCTGGGCGACGCCGCGGGCTGGACGGACGCAGAAATGGCGTCGCTGGTGGCGGAGGCCACGGACCTTCGGCTGTTTGCGCTGGCCGAGGCGCTGCGGCGGGGCTGGGCGGTGGACGATCTGGCGGCGCGTTCGGGCATTGACCGGTTCTTCATCGCCGAGATCGCACGCATTGTATCCTGCGAGCGGCAGCTCACCGACGGCCGCGGATCCCTGTTGCAGGCGAAGCGGCTTGGATTTCCGGATGTGGAGATTGCGGCGCTAGTGGGTAGGAGTGAATCCGAGGTCCGCGCGCGCAGGATGGCGGCGGGGCTCGCGCCCGCCTACAAGATCGTCGATACGTGCGCCGGTGAGTTCCCTGCCGCCACTCCGTATTACTACTCAACGTACGAGGTGGAAGACGAGCAGCCGGACGCCCGCGGGCCGCGCATCGTGGTGCTGGGGGCAGGCCCGATCCGGATCGGGCAGGGGATCGAGTTCGACTACTCCACCGTCCACGCGGTGAAGTCGCTGCGGGAGGCGGGGTATGAGGCGGTCATCATCAACAACAACCCCGAGACGGTGAGTACGGATTTCGACATCTCGGACCGTCTGTACTTCGAGCCGTTGACGGTTGAAGACGTCCTGCACGTGGTTCACCGTGAGCAGCCGGAGGGCGTGCTGGTGCAGTTCGGCGGACAGACCGCGCTCAACCTGGCGGGGCCGCTGCACGACGCCGGCGTGCGAATCCTTGGGACCTCGGTACGATCGCTGGATATCTCCGAGGACCGTGAGAAATTCTCCAGGTTGCTGGCCGCACTGGACATCGAGCGTCCGGAGGGTAGCGGAGTCTGGTCTCTGGACGACTGTGAGTCGCTGCTTCGGAGGATCGGATTGCCGGTCGTCGTCCGGCCCTCCTATGTACTGGGCGGGCGGGGTATGGAAATCGCCGACACTGGCGAACGGGTGCGGGCCTTCGTCGCCCGCGCGCTCGCCCGCGACTCCGCGCACCCTGTTCTCATCGACCGGTATGTGGAAGGACTGGAGATCGAGGTCGATGCGATCTCCGACGGGGCGTCCGTACTGATTCCGGGGATTATGGAGCACGTGGAGCGGGCCGGCGTACACTCCGGTGATAGCATCGCGCTCTTCCCTGCGCAGCACGTGTCAGAACGCACAGCCGCCGGCGTCCTGGACATCACGGCCCGGCTGGCCCGCGCGCTGGGCGTGCATGGTTTCTTGAATCTTCAGTTCGTCTACGACGGCACCCGCCTCTATGTCCTGGAGGCCAACTTGCGCGCCAGCCGGACGGTCCCGTTCGTCAGCAAGGCCGTGGGAATGCCGCTGGTTCAGATTGCAACCCGGATGATGCTCGGCGATGCGCTGGCGGATCTGGGATTCGCCGGCGTCCACCAACTCCCGGCCCCGCCCCGCATTGCCGTCAAGGCACCGGTGTTCTCAATGGAGAAACTGCCGCGGGCTGAGGCTGCGGTGGGACCGGAGATGAAGTCGACCGGCGAAGTGATGGGATTCGGGGCCGACGTGACAGACGCGCTGCACAAGGCGCTGGTAGCCGCCGGATGGCATGGCCGGGAGCGGAGTGTCCTGGTCTCACTGGCCGACCGTCACAAGCAGCAGGCCGTGTCCTTGCTGCGCGATGTTGCGGCGGCGGGGTTCCGGCTCGTGGCCACCCCGAACACCGCGGTGGCGCTCCACCGCGCGGGGATCCCTGCAGAGGTGGTGACGTTCGACCAGGCCGCGGAGCTCACGGTGGGGCTGGTGCTCAATACGCCGACGCGGGGGGCCGATGCCTCCCGCCGCGGGTTTCAGCTTCGCCGCAGCGCGCTGCAACGCCGCATCCCGTGTATTACCTCGCTCGATACTGCCGCCGCCATCCTCACCGCCCTCATCCGCGCGGGTGAGCATGCTACCGCCGTCCACCCCCTGGTAGGATCGGCGCTGCCGTAGCCTGTGCATCCCACAATTATGAAGACTGACGGAGGCTGGCTGGTGGAGGGTCGCTCCGCTCCGAGTCGGCTCGCCTGCTCACCCCAGAAATTCGCCGGAGCAAATTTCCGGGGGCCCCGAGCCCGAGCGTAACGCTCGCGCTCGCTGCTCCGGGCCCCCCTGTACAACTCCGCTGCACTACGCTCCGTGTACAGGGCCCGACCCTGCGCGACGCGGCGCTCGCTAACGGCGGCCACGGCTCGCCTCCAGTCGCTCCGCGGCCCTCCACCAGCCCGCCCCCGAAATCGGCTCACCGGTAGGCTGACCCCGGCGGCGGGCGAGTTGCGGGGTCCCCGCGAAATGGTTCTGTCATTTCGCGGGGTGGCAGTGGGCTCCCTCGAGCGCAGCTGCGCAGTCGGCATCCTGGTCGCAGGCCGTGAACTCGAGCCCCGCTCCGGACAAGCCGCAGACGGGGAGCGGGAGGCCTGCGGTTCGATCGGGGGCCGACGGAGCCGCGGAGCGAGGGGGAGCCCCGAGCCACAGCCGCCGCGAAGTCGCGCGTATCCCGAAGGCGATTACAAACTTTGAGTGGCATGGTGCCGTGGCCTCGGAGCATTGCATTTTTATTCACACTTCGGTATTATTATTCGCACGCCGCACATTTCCCCAGGGGAGAGTCGGATGACGATCAGGGCCAGTATCATTGGAGCCTCAGGCTACGGCGGCGGGGAACTGGCCCGCCTGCTGGTGGGTCATCCGGAGGTCACGCTGGTGCATCTGGGGGCGGAGAGCCGGCAGGGTGAGGCCATGACGGAGCTGTACCCGAACCTGCGTGGGTTCACTTCAGCCACCACCGCATCCAGCGACGCGGGACGTGTGGCGCGTGATTCCGATGTGGTGTTCCTTGCCCTTCCCGCGGGCAAGGCGATGGAACTCGCGCCGGCGATGCTCGAGCACACCCGGATCGTGGATCTGGGCGCCGACTTCCGATTCAAAGACCCACAGGTGTACGAACAGTGGTACCGTGCCCCCCACAGGTCGCCGGGTCTGCTGGACGAGGCCGTCTACGGACTGACCGAGTTTCGCCGGAGCGAGATCCGCCGGGCCCGGGTGGTGGGCAATCCCGGGTGTTACCCGACGGCTGCGCTGCTGGCCATTCTGCCGCTCCTGCAGTCGGAGAGGGTGAGCGCGGCCGGCGTCATCATCGATGCCAAGTCGGGGATCTCCGGAGCCGGGCGAGGGCTCTCCATGGATACCCATTTTGCGGAAGTAAACGAAAACGTGAAGCCCTATGGCGTGGCGGGACACCGGCACACACCGGAGATCGAGCAGGAACTGGCGGTTGCCCTGGGGCGCCCGGTGACGGTGAGCTTCACGCCGCACCTCGTTCCCATGACGCGCGGCATCCTCGCGACGGCGTACCTGCCGCTGGCCGGCCGCCTCACAACGGAAGAGGCCGCGGCGATGCTGGAAGAGGCATATGCGGGCGAGCCGTTTGTGCGTGTCCTCGCAGAGGGACTGCCGCAGACCAAGGCCACCACTGGCTCCAACTTTTGCGACGTGGCGGTGCGAGTGGACGGTCGTGCCGGAGTCGCCGTCGCGATGTCCGCACTCGACAATCTGGTCAAAGGCGCAAGCGGGCAGGCTGTGCAGAACATGAATGTCATGTTCGGCCTACCGGAGGAGACTGGGTTGCGAATGCCGGGGTTGTATCCGTGAAGCCAGAACGCAGAATGCAGAACGCAGATCGCAGCACCCATCTTTCTGCCATCTGCGTTCCGCGCTCTGCGTTCTACTCGTGAGGGGTGAAGACGATGGTCGTGAGGGCTGCGGAGACAAGCATAATCGAAGGCGGCGTCACGTCCCCAAAGGGCTTCCGGGCGGCCGGTGTGCATTGCGGGGTCAAGGCGTCCAAGAGAGATCTGGCCCTGGTCACCTCTGAACGGCTGGCTTCAGCGGCGGCGTTGTTCACGACGAATGCCATCAAGGCCGCGCCTGTGCTGGTGAGCCAGGAGAAGATCCAATCCGGGGTAGCGCAGGCGATTCTCGTGAACAGCGGAAACGCCAACGCCTGCACCGGGACGCAGGGGCTCAGCGACGCGCGGGAGATGACGGCGCTGGCCGCCCTGCAGCTCGGCATCGCCGAGGAGTTCGTGCTGGTCGCCAGTACGGGTGTGATCGGTGTTCCGCTGCCGATGGGGGCCGTCCGCAAGGGGATTCCCGAGGTGATCCAGGCGCTGGGACCACAGGGCGGAGCGGACGCAGCCGACGCCATCGTCACCACCGACGCGTTCCCGAAAACGGCGGCGGCGCAGGTGGAGCTCGGGGGCGCGCTGGTGACCATCGGCGGCATGGCCAAGGGCGCGGGGATGATTCACCCGAACATGGCGACTACCCTGTGCGTCCTGACGACAGACGCGTTGATTCCCCCCCACCAGCTGCGGTGGGCGTTGAGGGGCGCGATCGATAGGTCGTTCAACTGCATCTCTGTCGATGGCGACACCAGCACCAATGATACCGTGTTCTGTCTGGCCAACGGCCTGGCCGGCAACGCTCCGCTGGTGGATCATAATCAGGCATTCGACAGGTTTACCGGCGCGCTCGACGAGGTCACCACCGCACTGGCCAAGATGGTGGTGCGCGATGGTGAAGGGGCGTCAAAGGTCGGAAACCTTCTCGTGCGCGGCGCGCGGTCCAGTGACGATGCGAAGCGGGCCGCCACCGCGGTGATGACGTCCCCGCTGGTGAAGACCGCGCTGTGCGGTGGCGAGCCCAACTGGGGCCGTATCCTGGCCGCCGTGGGGCGATCAGGCGCAGGCGTGAATCCGGGCGCGATCGATCTGTGGATCGGCGGTGTGCTGGTGGTCCGCAACGGCACGGCTGCGTCACCCGATCTCTCGGCGGCTGCCTCGGCAATGCGCGCCCCGGAGGTGGAGATTATCGTGGATCTGCATCTCGGCGACGGGATGTTCACCGGATGGTTCTCGGATTTGAATGAGGGCTACGTCAAGGTGAATGCTGGCTACTTGACATGAAGGCCATGACGGGAACGAGGGAACGCGGGAACCCCCACGCTTCGCTCGGGGCGGAGCGGGAAACGCGGAACTGAGGTACGGGATGGCCCTCGAGACTCGTGCGGCAATTGATCTGGGCGCATCACTGGCGCAGGCGCTGCGCTATGTGAACGCGTGGAAGTCCAGAACCGTCGTGGTCAAATACGGCGGCAGTGCGATGATGTCGGGTGTGCCCAATGCAGGCCGGGACACGGTCATCGAGGACCTTGTGCTGCTCAAGGGAGCGGGCGTCGATCCGGTACTCGTCCACGGGGGAGGTCCGGAGATCACACGCATGCTGGAGCGCCTGGGGAAGACCAGCCGCTTTGTCGATGGGCTCCGTGTCACCGACGAGGAGACGATGGAGGTCGTCGAGATGGTACTGGCCGGTCGTGCCAACAAGATGCTGGTCTCGATGATGACGGCGGCGGGTGGTGCCGCGGTGGGCATCAGTGGGAAAGACGGTAAGGTGTTTCAGGCGCGAAAGCAGGACGGGCCAGAAGACCTGGGTCAGGTCGGTGAGGTCGAATCGGTCGATACGACCCTGGTGAAGCTCCTCTCCACGAATGGCTTCCTCCCGGTCATTGCCTCCATCGGCATCGGCCGTGAAGGGCAGAGCTACAACCTGAATGGTGATCACGCCGCCGGCGCGCTCGCCGCGGCGTTGGGTGCCAGTAAGTTCATCCTCCTCACGGATGTCCCGGGCGTGCTGGCGGCCGGAGTGGATGACAGCCCTATTTCCACGCTGCGCGCGGGGGAGGCCCGGCGCCTCATTGGCGACGGCGTGATCTCCCGGGGGATGATCCCCAAGGTTGAGGCCTGCCTGGCGGCGCTGTCCGCCGGTGTCCCGACGGCGCACATCATCGGCGCCGCGCAGCCGCACGCCTTGCTTGTAGAGCTGTTTACGGAAGAAGGCGTTGGAACGATGATTGTCCCGTAAACGAAGGCGTCTACTGAGTCTACAAGTCTACAGGGTCTACCAGATCTGCAAGCTTGAGAGTTCCATCCGGCGCAAGGAGACCCGGTAGACCCGGTAGACCTAGTAGACCTGGTAGACGCAGTTCTGATGAGGAGCGCGTAATGAACACGCAAAGCATAGCTGAGTTGTCCGACAAGTACCTCATGCGTACGTACCGCCGCGCACCCATCGCGTTCACCTCGGGGCAGGGGGCGCGTTTGACGGACGTGGAGGGAAAGGTTTACCTCGACTTCGTCGCTGGTATCGCCGTGAGCGTCTTGGGCCACAATCACCCGGCGTTGACCGCAGCCATTCGCACGCAGGCAGCGCGGCTGCTCCATGTCAGCAACCTCTACCAGATACCCCAGCAGGCTGAGCTTGCCCGGTGGCTCGTCACCCGCTCCTCGCTTGCACGGGCGTTCTTCTGCAACAGCGGTGCAGAGGCCAACGAGGCGGCCATCAAACTGGCACGGAAGTGGGGGAGGGCGCGCGGGGGCGAACGCTTCCAGATCATCGTCGCCGAGCACTCTTTCCATGGGCGCACCCTGGGGTCGCTGGCGGCCACGGCCCAGCCACAGTACCAGCACGGCTTCGAGCCACTTCCCGCCGGCTTCGTGGCCGTTCCGTTCAACGACCTGAACGCGTTGCGGGGCGCCACCACCGGGGAAGCGTGCGCCGTCATGCTGGAGCCGGTGCAGGGAGAGGGTGGTATCCACATGGCATCGGCGGATTACCTCCAGGGCGTCCGCCGGTTTTGTACTGAGCGGGGGTTGCTCCTTATCTTTGATGAAGTGCAGACCGGCATCGGCCGGACCGGCCGCTTGTTCGCCTACGAGCATTTTGGCATTCTGCCGGACGTCCTCACCCTGGCGAAGGGACTCGGCGGCGGCGTCCCTATCGGGGCGATGCTGGCCGGGGTGGAAGCCGCCGGGGCGTTTTCACCAGGTGACCACGGGTCGACGTTCGGGGGAAACCCGCTCGCGTGTGCCGCCGCGCTGGCGGTCCTGACCACGATCGAATCGGACGGTCTGGTTCAACGCGCGGCAAACGTAGGCGCCTACCTGCTGGAGCGGCTGCGCGCCCTGGCCCGCCGGCATGCGGTGATCGTCGACGTACGCGGCCTGGGGTTGATGCTGGCGGTCGAACTCTCTGTCGAGGCGGCCCCGGTGGTCGACGCCTGCAGGGAGCGCGGCCTCCTGGTCAACGCCGTAAAACCTAACACCCTCCG
>VBAP01000009.1:34542-116053 GCA_005882335.1 Candidatus Segetimicrobium genomatis | reverse complement strand
GCGCTGGCGGCGGTGGCGGAACCGGCTGCCGTGATTGGTGACTCGTGACTGGTGACAGGTTTACTGCGGGGTTTTGACCAGTCACCGATCACCAGTCACCAGTCACGATTCTTCAAGGAGGTATCTCATGCCGACCCCTAAGAAAGTTGTCCTCGCCTACTCGGGTGGTTTGGATACGTCGGTCATCATCCCATGGCTCAAGGAGACGTATGGGTGCGTGGTGATCGCCGTCATTGCAGATGTCGGGCAGCCTGAGGACTTCGACGCCATTCGCCACAAGGCCCTGGCCAGCGGCGCGGACATTGCGACCGTGGTGGACGTGAAAACCGAATTTGCGGCAGATTACATCTTTGCCGCGTTGCGAGCCGACGCCGTGTACGAAGGGCAGTATCTCCTGGGCACGGCGCTGGCCCGGCCGCTGATTGCCAAAGTCCAGGTCGAGATCGCGCTGGCGGAAGACGCAGACGCCCTGGCCCACGGCTGCACCGGCAAGGGCAACGATCAGGTCCGCTTCGAACTCGCCTATCAGGCGCTGGCGCCCCGCCTGCGGGGCATCGCCCCCTGGCGGGAGTGGTCTCTGCGATCTCGCGACGACGAAATCGAGTACGCCGCGGCGCACGGGATCCCGGTGCCGGCGACCAGGGAGAAGCCGTACAGCGTCGATCAGAACCTCTGGCATCGCAGCGCTGAAGCCGGCGTGCTGGAGGATCCGTGGCACGAGCCCCCGGAGGACGTCTACGCGCTGACCCGTTCCCCGGGAGCAGCACCGGATCAACCTGCATACGTCGAGGTTACATTCGAACGAGGTGTGCCCACGGCGCTCGACGGCGCGGCGACCGACCCCGTCCCGTTGATCCAGACTCTCAACCGGCTCGGCGGGCTGCATGGGGTGGGCCGGGTGGACGGTTCGCGGCGTCTACGAGACACCCGGGGGGACCATCCTCGCCACGGCACATCGCGATCTGGAATCGATCACCGTCGACCGGGACACGCAGCATTATCTGACAGTGATCGCCCCGCGGTACGCGGAGATCATCTACTACGGTCAATGGTTCTCCCCGTTGCGACAGGCGTTCGACGGCTTCGTCGATGCGGCGCAACGCACGGTGACCGGCACGGTGCGGATGAAGTTGTTCAAGGGTACCTGCACAGTGGTCGGACGGGCCTCCCCACACGCGCTCTACAGGCAGGACCTGGCTACCTTCGGCGAAGATGCCGTCTATGATCAAAAGGATGCCGACGGGTTCATCCGCCTGTGGGGGCTACCCACGCGGGTGTTCGCGCAGGTCAACCCGCAGCAGATCCGCCGCGGCCTGAGGCATCCTGTCAGGTGAATCACACCGATATCGGCTGATGCCCGGCGCGGACACGCCGCACAAGATGTGGGGCGGTCGATTCCGGCAGCCGCCGGACCTCGACCTCCTGGAATTCACCTCGTCCTTTCCGACGGATCGCCGGCTCCTACGCTGGGACGTTGTGGCCAGCATCGCGCACGTGCAGATGCTCGGGGCGACGGGCATCATCCCGGCGTCTGACGCCGCGGCGATCGCCGACGGGCTGCGCGGCATCCTTGCCGACGCGGAAGCCGGCCGCGTGCGTGTCGAGGGCCCCTATGAAGACGTGCATTCGTTTCTGGAGGCGATGCTGTACCAGCGCCTCGGTCCGGTCGCGGGGCGGCTGCACACCGCCCGCAGCCGCAACGACCAGGTCGCGACGACACTGCGTCTGTACGTCAAGGAGGCGATCCTGCACCTGGTCACCCACACGGTCGACCTCATGGACGCGACGGTCGGCCGCGCGGCGGGCGCCGTGGAGATTATTCTTCCTGGCTTCACCCACCTGCAGCATGCACAGCCGGTCCGGCTGGCGCACCACCTGCTGGGGTATGTGTGGATGCTCGACCGCGACGTCGACCGCCTGATGGACTGCTACCGTCGAAGCAACGTTCTGCCGTTGGGGTCGGGCGCCGTGGCCGGGGTCTCGTATCCGGTCGATCGACAGCGCGTGGCCGACGCGCTGGGGTTTGCCCGGATCAGCGAGAACAGCATCGACGCGACCGGTGACCGGGATTTCGCCGTCGAACTCGTCGCCGCCGCAGCACTGCTGATGGTGCACCTCTCACGTTGGAGCGACGAGCTGGTGTTGTGGGCGAGCGAGGAGTTCGGATTCATCGCCCTGGCGGATGCCGTCACCACGGGCAGCAGCTTGATGCCCCAGAAGAAGAATCCTGATCCCGTGGAACTCATCCGGGGCCGCGCCGGGCGGGCGATCGGCGCGGTCACGGCGCTGTTGACGGCGTTGAAGGGACTGCCGTCAGGCTATCAACGGGATCTGCAAGAAGACAAAGACATCGTCTTCGCGGCGGTGGACCTCGTCACGGCGTCGGTGCGCGCACTGCAGAAGTTTCTCACGGGAGTCGAGTTCTCGAAGGCGCACATGGAGCAGGCCACCCGCCGCGGTCTGCTGACCGCGACAGAAGTCGCCGACTACCTGGCAGGCAAAGGCATGCCGTTCCGCGAGGCGCACGAGGTCGCGGGGCGCGTCGTCCAGGAGGCGCTCGCCCGCGGGATTCAACTGTGGGAGCTGCCGATGGAGGTCTACGCGCGCATCACACCGTTGTTTGGGCGCGATATTCTGGAGGCGGTACAACCCATTGCAGCCGTGGAAACCAAGCGCGCGCCCGGAGGCACGGCGAGAGCGGCGGTGGAAGGCCAGCTTCACAGCGCGCGACTGCAACTGGACACGCTGCGGATGTGGGTGCGAGAGACCGAGGGCCGGCTGCAAAAGGTGAGCGCGCTGGCCGAACGATGACCCCCGTCGAAGCCACAACGGAACGTACGCGTAAGATCCGGGAAATTGTCTTGAGCCGGACCGTCGAGACGCAGGCCGAACTGGTCGCGGCGCTGCGGCACCAGAGAATCCGCGTCACTCAGGCGACGATCAGCCGTGATATCAAACGGCTCGGTCTCGTGAAGGTGCCTGTCGCGAACGGGCGATACCGGTATGCGTTGCCCGGCGCTGCTCGGGAGGCCACCCCCCAGACGGCACAACGCCTGCGCGCCGTCTTTGAGGAGTTTGCGACCTCCGTGGAGAGAGGGCTGGATCTCGTGCTTGTGAAGACGGTACCCGGCGGTGCCTCTCCGGTGGCAGAGGCGATCGACGACATGCGCTGGCCGGAGGTGGCCGGCACGGTTGCGGGCGAGAATACGATTATCGTTGTGCCCCGGTCTCGCCGCGGCATCCGCGCGGTGCTCCGCCGGTTACACGGGGTGCTCCGCGGGCGGATTTCGCTATAATAGGAACGATGTGGCCCCGCCTGCGACACCCGTGGACCGGTGCGCTTGCGCCGTCGCGGAAGGTGGCCATCGGGGCCGCCACGTTGGTGGCGCTCACGCTGGTCTCCGGCGTACAGTACCTTCCCGTCAGACTGCAACTTCGTGAAGGTCAGGTCAGTCCCCGGGACGTCCCCGCGCCGCGCACAGTGGAGTTCGTCGACCGCGCGCGCACCGAGGCGCTTCGCCGCGCCGCGGCCGAGAGCATCCAGCCGGTGTATCGCCAGTCGGCCGGGGAGACCGCGCACGCGCACGAGGTCATCGGCCAGACGGTTGCGGCGATCGAACGGGTGCGCAGAGTGAGCGGCCTCTCCTACGCCGAGCGCCGGGCACTGCTCAGCCGCGAGTCACCTATTCCCCTCGATGATCCGGCAGCGCTGGCTGCGTTGACGGTCGATGCCGCCGCCCTGATGCTGGCCCGCACGACCGCAGAGCGGCTCGTGGCGACCGTCATGGACGCCGGGATCAAACCGGAGGATCTCCCGAAGGTCCAGATGCAGGCGCGGGTGAGTATCCGCGCGCTGCAGCTTGCCGGCCGTCCCATGACGCTGGCCAGCGCCTTGGTGCTGGGGGTGCTGACACCCAACGTGACGGTCGACGTTGCTGAAACCCAGCGGCTCCATCGGCGGGCGATGGAGGGTGTCGAACCGGTGACCACGCGCATCCTCCGGGGTGAGATCGTCGTGCGCCGCGGGGAAGTGGTGACCGAGGTCCACGTGCAGAAACTCGCGGCCCTGGGTCTGGTGCGTGCCCCGTTCTCGTGGCAGCGCCCGCTCGGCGTCGCGCTGATCCTGGTGCTGATGGTGGTCGTGAGCTTTGCGTACCTGCGACAGTACCAACCGGAGATCTGGGCGGAGGACCGGCTGCTCATGGTCTGGAGTCTTGCCGTCGTGCTCACCCTGGGACTCGCCAGGGCGCTGCTGACACGCGTCAATCCGTACGTCATTCCAACGGCCGCCGGTACCGTCTTGATCGCCGTGCTGCTGCGACCGCGGTTGGCATTGTACACGGCGGCGGTGATCAGCATGCTGGTGGCCACAGTGGCGGGCGGCGACGTCCGGCTTGGGCTGGTGACGTTCATCGGATCATCCGTGGGGGTGTACGCCATCAAGCGCATCGTCCACCGCACCGACCTGATGCTTGCCGGGGCGTGGGTGGGCGGGGCAAACGCGGTGTCCGTCCTGGCCCTCAACCTGATGGATCAACTGCCATGGTATCCAGACATCGCGACGGACGCGATCTACGGTTCCGTCAATGGGGTCATCGTCGGAATCATTGCCATCGGCACGCTGCCGTACCTGGAGCAACTATTTGGGCTCGTGACGCCGCTTAAGTTGCTGGAGCTCAGCAACCCCAGCCACCCGCTGCTGCGGCGGCTGCAGGTAGAAGCCGCCGGCACCTATCACCACAGTCTGATCGTCGCCAACCTGGCCGAGGCCGCCGCCGAGGCGATCGGCGCGGACAGCCTCCTGGTCCGCGTCGGTGCCTATTATCATGACGTCGGGAAGATCCGCCGGCCGGTGTTCTTCGTCGAGAATCAGGCCGGGGTCGAGAACCCTCACGACAAGATGGCGCCGAGCCTGTCCGCCCTGACGGTCTTATCTCACGTTCGCGATGGGCTCGAGTTGGCACGCGAGTACGGACTGCCCTCAGCGGTGGCCGGCTTCATTCCGCAACATCACGGGACCAATCTCATCACATACTTCTACCACCAGGCGCTGCAGCGCGGGGATGCTGTCAATGAAGACGTCTTCCGATACGAGGGGCCCAAGCCGCAGAGCCGGGAGGCCGCGGTCGTCATGTTGGCAGATGCGGTCGAAGGGGCCACCCGTGCCCTGCCGCGGCCAACGCCCGACCGTATCGAGCAGACCGTACGACGGATCATCCGGGAGAAGCTGGACGACGGCCAGTTGAACGAATGCCCCCTGACCTTTCGTGACCTGGACGTCATCGCCCGCACCTTCACCCGCCTGCTGGCGACGATGTTCCACCCGCGGATCGAATACCCCGAGCTGGAACGCGACCTCCGCGCCGGTCAGCGCGACCGCGCCCCCGTGCGTTGACTCCTCGATGCGGGTGTATGTGGCAGTGCGCGTACGCCGGCCTGGGATCACGATCCATCGGCTGCGCCGGGTCGCCGGGCATGTGCTGCGACGGCAGCGGTGCGCCGCCGCGACGGACGTCGCTCTCGCCCTGGTCTCCGATGCGGCGATCCGCAGGCTCAACCGGCGATTTCTCGGTATCGACCGGCCCACCGATGTCTTGTCCTTTCCAGCGAACCGTTCGCGCGCACCCCTGGGCCGGAGCCGGATCCGGCACCCTGGATCCACGATCCTGGATCGCGCGCGACGGCAGTACCTCGGCGACGTAGTGATCTCCGTGGATCGCGCCCACGTGCAGGCCCGCTCCGTTGGGCACCCCGCGCGCACGGAGATCGCCCTGCTGGCGGTGCATGGCCTCCTGCACCTGCTGGGCTACGATGACCGGCGGCGGGCCGATGCGGCGAAGATGACGCGGCGGCAGCATCTCCTCGCGGCTGAAGCCGGATTTGAGGTCGCCGGATGATTCCACGCAGATCGCGCCAGTCGTTGGGCCAGGCATTGGCGTTCGCCCTGGAGGGACTCCGGCACGCTGTGCGGACGCAACGGGCGTTCCGCATCCAGCTGGTGATCACCGGGTTCGTCGGCGGATTGCTCCTGTGGCTGGGAGTCCCAGCCCTGGAGTCGGGCGTGATCATCCTCTCCATCCTGGTGGTACTGGTGGTGGAACTGATCAACACTGCGCTGGAAGTCGTGGTGGATCTGCTGGTCGAACGCAACCACCACGCGCTGGCGAAGGTGGCCAAAGATCTGGCCGCGGCCGCCGTCGTGGTCGCGGCGGCGGGAGCGGCGATCGTTGGTCTTCTGGTACTGGGTCCGCCGGTTGGGGCGGCGCTGGGCGTCGACGCCGGCACCGCATCTCGGTGGTCACGTATCGGCGCCGTGTTCACCGTACTGGTCGGTGCGGTGGTCCTCTGGCTCACCCAGAAGCCCACCGGCGCCGCGCGCTCGGTATCAAATCGTCCCCGGTGATCGCCCGGGACCCCCTCACCCTTTGATCCCTCTCCCTCCAGGGAGAGGGGAAAATGATTGGGCGCTGCCGCGCCCTCACCGTACGGAGGAGCCCTGTCGCAGGCGTCGTAACGTTTCAACGACACCGTCGCTCTCTTGCCTCTCACCCCGATTGCGCCGCGAATTAACTGGACTGGAGTCTACTCCCTAAGGAGGTGAGGATGTTGCGCAAACTCGTCGCCTACGCGCTGGCGGTAGCATTGACCGTCGCCACCGTTTCGTATGCGGTGCTGGCGCAGCCGCGCAGCCGTGTGGACACCGTGCGCGCGCGTGGAAAACTGGTCTGCGGGGTCTCCGGCACGACGCCGGGCTTTTCCTTCCCAGATCCGGTTTCCGGCCGGATGGTCGGATTCGACGCTGACTTCTGCTGGGCGGTCGCCGCATTCCTCGATGTGCCGGACGTGGAGTTCGTCAACCTCACCTCGGCCAGCCGCATCCCGGCGGTGGTCTCCGGTTCGGTGGACGTGGTCTTCCGCACGACGACGCAGACGGTCACCCGCGACGACCAGGTGGACTTCGGTCCGGTCACGTTCTACGATGGCCAGCGCCTCCTGGTCCGCGCAGACTCGCGGATCAGCGGATTGGACGATCTCAACGGCGCGCGCATCTGCGTATTCACCGGGACAACGAGCGAACGAAACATCACAGATCAGATGCGCCTGCGCAACTTCCGGTTCCAGCAGATCACGTTTGCCGAAGCCAAGCAGGCGTTTGACGGACTGGCTGCGGGACGGTGCGATGTCTTCACTACCGATGCCAGCCAGCTCACCGCGTTCCGATCTACGGCGCCGAATCCGGCGGATTTCAAGATCGTGGGCAAGGAGTTCAGCGACGAGCCGCTGGCCCCGATGTATCAGGAGAACGACTCGAAATGGGCCGATGTCGTCAACTGGACGGTCTGGGGCATGATCCTGGCCGAGGAACTCGGGATCACGCAGACGGTGGCCCGCGATCCCGCCCAACTGGCGGAGCTGACCGGCAAGGATCCGAACGCGAAGAACCTCGTGGAGTTGAAAAGCGGCGCGATCCAGCGCGTGCTCCGCCTCATCGGTAACTACGGGGAAGTGTACGATCGCTATTTCGGGCCGCGCCAGAAGACGGCCATCAGCCGCCCCGGGACGCGCAACGATCTGGCCAAGCGGGGGGGTGCTCAGGCCAGCCGCCCATATAGATGAGGGGCCGGAGGCCCCAACCCTATTTCCCTCTCCCCGTGGGGAGAGGGACGCAAGGGTGAGGGGTCAGAGGAGACTCCTGTTTGTAAGAAGCGAACGGACACATGAGGGGCCCGAGGCCCCAACCTTATTTCCCTCTCCCCGCGGGGAGAGGGACGCAAGGGTGAGGGGGTCAGCGGTCCCGTTCGTGACGCGATGCTGACCAAACCTCCATTCTGGCGAGATGCCCGCATGCTGGCCATCCTCGCGCAGATCTTCGTGGTCGTGGCCGTGGCCCTCGCTCTACTGGGGGCCACAACCACGTTACGGCGGAGCTTCATCCGGCACAATATCCGGCTGGATTGGAGTGTGTTCAGCCAGCCGGCGGGGTTCGAGCTTAGCGCGCTGCAATGGACGCTTGATCTTAATACCCTGCGCGTTAAACGGTACGAGCCCACCGACAGCAACGATTGATCAACACGATCCAGGTCGCGGTGATCGGCATCGCCCTGGCGGCCCTCGTCGGTGTGGTCGTCGGGGCCGCGAGGCTGTCGCCGAACTGGCTCGTCGGCAGGATGGCGCTGGGTTACGTCGAGGCGCTGCGCAACACCCCGCTGCTGGTGCAGTTGTTCTTCTGGTATTTCGCAATCTTTCTTCAGCTACCCGACGGGTCTTCCAGCCACCCACCGCTGCGGCTGCTCGGAGGGCTGGTCACGCTCACGAACTCCGGACTGGCGATCGGCGGCGCGCTCGTAGAGCGCTTCGGACGGATGATGGCAGAGGGGGGCTACCAGCTCACCCCGGAGTTGGCCGCGCTGGTGATCGGGCTGGCGGTCTACACGTCTGCATTCATCGCGGAGATTGTGCGCGGGGGAATTCTAGCAGTGTCGCGCGGGCAAATGGAAGCAGCGCGCAGCCTGGGCCTCACCTATCGCCAGGGACTGCGCCTCATCATCTTGCCCCAGGTCTTCCGCATCATCATTCCGCCGCTGGGCAACCAGTTTCTCAACCTCACCAAGAACAGCAGCCTGGCGTTGGGGATCGGTTATGCAGAACTGCTCACGACGGCCAACACGGTGAGCAGCCAGTCGTTCCGCTCGCTTGAGGCCTTCACCGTGGTGACGCTGGCCTACCTGGCGCTTTCGCTGATGATTTCGGGCGCGTTGAACGTCATCCGTCTCCGCCTTGGTTAAGGTGATTGAGTCAGGGAGGATGGCTGAACTGTGACGGTTATCCACGCGCAGGTTCTGGCTCCTCCGCAGACGCGGCCGTCCATGCGGGAATGGCTGCGGCACAACCTGTTCGATGGAATCTGGAACACGCTGCTCACGGTCGCGATCGCCGCCCTCCTGGTTCTGGTGATGGCGCGCGTGGGGCCGTGGATCGCGCACGCCCACTGGGGGGTGGTCGCCGACCACCCGCGGTTCTGGCTGATCGGCCTCATGCCGGTGGAGCTGGCGGTCCGCGCGTACTGGGCGGGTGGGTTGATCGCCGTGATGGTGCTCTTCACGCTGCTGGGGGTCCGCGTCCGGGTGCGGCCCGCGGCACTCTTGAGCGCGTGGGGCGGAATCCTCATCGCCGTGGCCTGGGTGATGTCCCCGGTGCGGCTGGATCAGATCGGCGGTCTCTACCTGACGCTGCTCCTGGCGGTGGCGGCGATCGCCGGGTCGTTCCCCATCGGCGTCCTGATCGGGGTGGGGCGGGTGAGCCGGTTGCCCGTCGTGCGGGGGCTCTGTACGCTGTACATCGAGCTGATCCGCGGCATCCCGTTCATCACCTTGCTGCTGTGGTTCTCTGTGTTCGTCACCCTGGTGTCGGGGGATGCGCTGAGCAGGGTCGAGCGAGCCATGGTCGCCATGATCGTCTTCACCTCCGCCTACGTCGGCGAGATTGTCCGCGCAGGGATCCAGTCGGTGCCGCGCGGGCAGATGGAGGCGGCGCGGGCGGTCGGCCTGTCAAGTCTCGCGACGATGCGTCACGTGGTGCTGCCGCAGGCAGTGAAAAACATGATTCCGGCGCTGGTCGGCCAATTCATCAGCCTGTTCAAGGATACCTCGTTGACGGTGATCATCGGCCTGACAGAGCTGGTCGGCACCGGCCGGGCGCTGCTGGCGATCACCCAGTACCTGCACGACGTGCGGGAAGTCTACGTGTTCCTGCTGCTCGTCTACTTTGTGTTTTCCTACGTCATGTCGTCCGCCAGCCGGAAGTTGGAACAACGACTGGGACTTGGGGAGCGATGAGGGCGCAGCCAGGCGGTCGCGCAATCGGGCAGTCGCGGAGTGGGAGACGGCATCACGCCGGAATCCGACACCGAGTGAGCAAAATTATCAGCGATCAGGGAGCATCGGTAGTCCCGCAACCGCTCGACCGCGCCACCGCGCCAGCGCACAGCAGTGAGCCGATCATCGCGCTCGAAGACGTCCATAAGTGGTTTGGAAAGCTGCACGTTTTGCGCGGCATTGCCTTGAAGGTGTGGCCGGGCGAGGTCGTGGTCGTCGCCGGCCCGTCGGGGTCGGGGAAGTCCACGATGATCCGCTGCATCAACCGGCTGGAGAGTCACCAGCGTGGCCGTATCGTCGTGGACGGGATCGAACTCACCGACGACGTGCACAACATTGATGCGGTGCGCAGCGAAGTGGGGATGGTGTTCCAGTCCTTCAACCTGTTCCCGCACCTCACCGCCCTGCAAAACATCATCCTGGCGCCGGTGAAAGTCCGGAAGTGGCCAAAGCACAGGGCGGAACGCGTGGCGATGGAGCTGCTGGATCGAGTCGGCATGCCGGAGAAGGCGCGCATCTATCCGGCGCAGCTCTCCGGCGGCCAGCAGCAGCGCGTGGCCATCGCGCGGGCCCTGGCGATGCAGCCCAAGGTCATGCTGTTCGACGAGCCCACCTCGGCGCTGGATCCGGAGATGATCCAGGAGGTGCTGGACGTCATGCGAGGGCTGGCCCGGGACACGGGAATGACGATGATCGTGGTGACCCATGAGATGGGTTTTGCCCGCGAGGTCGCCGATCGCATCATCTTCATGGATGAAGGGGTGATTGTCGAGGAGGGTGCGCCGGAGCACTTCTTCATGAACCCAACCCATCCGCGGACGCAGCAGTTCCTTTCAAAGATCTTGCACCAATAGAAGCAGGGACCAAGGAACCAGGGCACCAAGGGACCAAGCGATCAGGAACCATGCAGGATGAGTTTGCTTGCGCGATGATCCCTCGTCTGCCTGGTCCCGGGTCCCCTGGTTCCATGGTCGCACAATCCCCATGATATAATCAGACGCACATCGTAGTAGTGGAAAGGACGTGAAGGTCCTCGTTGGTAGCCCCGGGTAATCCGTACGGCTGGCTGATCCTGGTGCTGCTGTTGCTGCTGTCCGCGTTCTTCTCGGCTGCGGAGGCTGCGCTGCTGGCCGCGAACAAACTTCGCCTGCGGCGGCTCCGCGACGACGGGGATCGTCGCGCCCGCCAGCTCAGCCGTCTGCTGGAGGAAGAGCCCGGGCGCGTCCTGACCGCGCTGGCGGTCGGCAACAATATCGTAAACGTGGGAGCGTCGATCCTGGCGGCGGCACTATTCGTGCAATGGTTGGGTCCCGGCCGCGGCCCTTGGCTGGCGGTGGTGGCCATGACCGTGGCACTCCTGATCGTGGGCGAGATCACCCCCAAGACGTTCGCCGCCAAACACGCGGACCGGCTCGCGCTCTGGCTGGGCCGGCCGGTCGCCTGGGTGACGGCCGCGCTGGGGCCGGTGATCCGCATCCTGTCGCTGATCAGTGACCTACTGGTGCGGCCGTTGGGCGGGCGCGTCAACCTCGCCTCGCCGCTGGTCACCGAAGAGGAGATCCGGCTGCTGGTCCGGGTGGGTGAAGAAGAGGGAGTGATCGAGGCCGATGAGCGGCAGATGATTCACTCCATCTTCGAGTTCGGCGACACGGTTGTCCGCGAGGTCATGGTCCCGCGCATCGATATGGTGTGCGTCGAGGAAACGACCACGGTGGACGGCGTGCTGCGCGTCATTTTGGAAGAGGGGCATTCCCGCGTTCCGGTGTACCACGAAACGATCGATCAGATCGTGGGCGTCGTGCACGTCAAGGATCTGCTCAGCCACATCAAAGCCGGTCACCACGCCCTCCCGGCGCGAGAGGTGATGCGGCCCGCCTACTTCGTGCCGGAGAGCAAGCGGCTGGACGACCTGTTCCGGGAGATGCGGCGCAAGCGGACGCAGATGGCCATTGTCGTGGATGAGTACGGCGGCACGGCCGGGCTCGTCACTGTCGAGGACCTTCTCGAGGAGATCGTCGGTCCGATTCTGGACGAGTACGACGTCGAGGAGAAGTTGTTTGAGACGGTCGATGAGCATACCGCGATCGTGGACGGACGGCTGAGTATTGAAGAGGTCAACGAGTTGATGAATCTGGACCTGCCGACCGGCGAGGTGGACACCATCGGCGGGTTTGTCTACTCCCTGCTCGGCCACGTGCCGGCGCAGGGGGAGAAGATCACCGCCGGCGACGCTGAGATCGTCGTAGAAAAACTGGAGGGGCATCGCATCGCCCGGGTACGCATCGGCCGCCTCGCGCCGGTGCCCCCGCTGCGTTCCTGATCCATGCGCGCCCGTCTCCGCCGGTACTTCTTCACCGGGCTCATCGTCTTTCTTCCCATCGCCATCACCCTCAGCTTCCTGCTCTGGTTGTTCCGCACGCTGGACAGATTCCTGGGATGGCTGTTCACGCTGCTCCTGGGGGAGCCGATCCCCGGGCTGGGGCTGGTGGCCACGATTGCCGTCATCTTCCTGATCGGCGCGCTGACCACAAACGTCCTGGGCCGGCGGTTGGTGGGGTGGTTCGACCGGCTCATGCTGCGCATCCCCCTGGCCCGCAGCATTTACTCAGCCACCAAGCAACTCAGCGACAGTATCTTTCTCCAGCGGCGGGCCGCCTTCCAGCGCGCCGTGCTGGTGGAGTGGCCGCGGCAGGGAATGTACACGGTGGGGTTTGTGACCGGGGAGACCGGCGGGCGGACCCAGGAGATTGCCGGGAGAAGGGTCCTCAACGTGTTCGTCATGAGCACCCCTAATCCGACAACCGGTTTTCTGGCCCTTGTGCCTGAGGATCAGGTCTATCCGCTGGATATGAGCGTGGAAGAGGGAATAAAGTTGATGATGTCTGGCGGCATTGTGGCTCCATCGCGGTTGCCGCGGTCGGTGTCTATCGAGCCCGGAGGACACGAGGCGCCGTGAAGCGGCGGAAGCAAAGGCCTGGGCGGCGCGACGAGGTGGCCGGGTTGGTTACGGCTGCAGCGCGAGCCAGACTCCTCGCCTACGCCCCATACTCGCGCTTCCGGGTGGGCGCGGCGGTGCGGACCCGCGAAGGGAAAGTGTACACCGGCGCCAATGTCGAGAACGCATCGTACCCCCTATCGCACTGCGCCGAGCGGGTCGCTATCCACAAGGCGGTCTCCGACGGTCACCGGCATCTGGATACCGTCGTCGTCGTGGCCGATGGGGAGACGCCGGCGATGCCGTGCGGAGCATGCCGGCAGGTGATGGCCGAGTTCGGCGTCAGACGGGTCATTGCCGCGAGCCCGTCTCGTCGCACACGCGTGCGCACGCTGCGGCAACTGCTGGCGGATCCCTTTCTGCCGGAGCGGTTGCTCGGAACGCACGGGAAGGCGGGATCGCGGGAACCCCCACGCCGGCTCCGCCGGCTCGGGGCGGGGCGCGGGAACGCGAGACGGCGCCGTCGCCTGCGCTGATGGTCGCCTCCGGAGTCTTCCGACGGCTGCACACGAAAGATCTCCTCCATCGCGCGTGACCGAAAACCAGAGTCGCGTTCCCCCGTTCCCGGGTTCCCCTGTTGCCGGCTTTCGCTCGGGCTTCGCTGCCTTGATCGGCCGCCCCGGCGTCGGCAAATCGACGTTGGTCAACCGCCTTGTGGGTCAAAAGATTGCCATCACTGCGGCAGTCCCCCAGATTACGCGGAGCCGGCTTTCCGGGATTTTGACGCTGCCCCACGCTCAGATTGTGTTCGTGGATACCCCTGGCCTCCACCGGCCCCGCCACAGACTGGGCGAGTGGATGGTAGAGCAGGCCACGCGGGCCCTCCGCGACGCCGACGCCGTGCTGGTCGTCCTCGATGCCACAGACGGCGCAACGCCAGAGGACCGGGCCGTGATTGCCCGGCTGGGTGGCATCCGCGCACCGGTGATAGCGGTGCTCAACAAAATCGATCGCGTTCCCGCCAACGAGGTGGCCGTTGTTGAAGCCACGCTTGCCGGGCTGCACGCCTTTGCCGCGGTGGTTCCGGTCTCGGGTCTCACCGGGGCCAACCTCGACGGGCTGATCCAGACGGTGGCCGCACTCCTGCCGGAGGGTCCGCAGTACTTCCCCCCGGAGATGGTGACCGACCAGCCCGAGCAGTTCCTGGTCCGGGAACTCGTCAGAGAGGCGGCCATCAAGATGACACGGGAGGAGGTGCCGTACAGCATCGCGGTCGAGATCGAAGAGTTCGGACGGCGCGAGGGCAAGGATCTCATCTATGTTCGCGCCATCCTCCACGTGGAGCGCGATGCGCACAAGAAGATGCTTATCGGCAAGGAGGGTCGGATGCTCAAAGCCATCGGGCGGCGGGCGCGCCTGGACGTCGAGGCGCTGCTGCAATCCCGCGTCTACCTGGATCTGTGGGTCAAGACGTCGAAAGGATGGCGCGAGCGGGAAGAACTTATAAAGGCGTTCTATCCTGAATAACTGAAAAGAGGGAATCCATCCGCACGCGTGGAAACCGTGCGCGGCTTTCGACGCCGACGGAGGTAACGACGCCGCAATGCTCTATCTGAGCCGCCTCATTCACGCGCCTATCGTCGATGCCGAAGGCGTCAGGTTGGGAACCGTCGGAGATGTCGCGGTAGACCTCCGGGATCCGCTGCCCCGAGTCACCGGTTTGTGCATGCGCGCGGATCGCAGCCGGGTCGCGCTGATCCCCCGGGACGCCGTGGAGACGCTGGACCCCCAACAGGTCCGCCTCCGGGTGGCCCGCCGGTTCCTGCACCCCCGGCCGCTGCAGCCGGACGAGATGCTTCTCGCAGACATTCTGGATACACAGGTCGTGGACACGGACGGCCTCAAGGTCGTGCGGGTCAACGACCTGCAACTGTCCCAGGCGAACAGCGAGGTGCGCCTGGTGGCGGCCGATGTGGGAACCCTTGGGTTGCTGCGCCGGTTGAGCCTGGACGGTGTGGTGCAGCGGTTGGTGCGGCTGGTCGGCCGGGCGCTGCCGGACAGGGTGATCCCGTGGAAGATGGTCGCGACGTTCAGCGGTCCACTCACACCCGTCAAGCTCAGCATCTCGCGTGAGCGGCTTCGCGAGATCCATCCCGCCGACCTGGGCCAGCTGATGGAAGACCTCGATCGCGACGAGCGGGTGGAGGTCATGACCGCGTTGGGTCACGAGGCCGCCGCCGAGACACTCGCCGAGGCCGAACCAGAGGTGCAGGCCGATGTGATGAAGAGTCTGCCGAGCGCCCTCGCCGCGGACATTCTCGAGGAGATGTCCCCCGACGACGCCACGGATGTCCTCACCGACCTGCCGCCGGCCAGGGCCGAAAAGCTCATCAATTTGATGGCGCCTGAAGAGGCCCAGGATGTCAAAGAACTGCTCAAGTACCCTGAGGGCACTGCCGGGAGTGTGATGACCACCAAAGTCGTCGCGCTGCCCGAGGGCCTCACCGCCGAGCAGACCCTGCAACGGCTGCGCGAGCTCGCGCCCGAGGCCGAGCAAATCTTCTACTTCTACGTGATCGATGCCGGCCGCAAGCTGGTGGGCGTCCTCCCCCTGCGGGCGCTGATCGTGGCACGTCCCGCCCAGCTGATTTCCGAGATCATGACCCGCAAGGTGATCGCCCTGTCTGCCGATGACGACCTGGAGACGGTGGCCGCTGCGCTCACCAAGTACGACCTGCTGGCCCTGCCGGTGCTCGACGCCAACGGCCGGCTGGTCGGGGTGGTGACGGTCGACGATCTGATGGGGATTATCCTGCGCAAGGGGCGGCGACGAGTCCCCCCGCGCTTCCGGCGCCGGGCAAAGCCCCGTACCAGTCAGTCCGGGGAGGTGGCGCCATGAGCCCGGGAGTACGCGGACCGACTTCGTTCGGGGCACAGCCACACTCCAGGCAGGCCAGCGGACAGCAATGACCCGGAGGCGAGCTGGCTCCGGATCCTCATGAATCGAGCCGGTCTCTGGGTCAGACAGCGCTGGCTCCGCGTGGCGCTCTTTCTGTCGGTGATGGGGCCGGGGATCATCACCGGCAACGTCGATAACGACGCGAATGGCATTGCCACTTACTCCATCGCCGGAGCGTCATTTGGCTACCGCCTCTTGTGGACGCTGTTCCTGTCGACCATTTCCCTGGCTGTGGTGCAAGAGATGGTGGCGCGCATGGGAGCGGTCACCGGCAAGGGGCTGGCCGACCTGATCAGGGAACGATTCCGCGTCCGTCTCACCGTTGTGGCGATGCTGATTTTTACCGTGGCGGACTGGGGCAACACCGTGGGCAACTTCGCTGGGATGGCCGGGGCGGCAGAGATTTTCGGAATCAGCCGGTACGTCGTCGTTCCCGTTGCCGCCGTGTTCGTCTGGATGGTGGTCGTGCGAGGAAGCTACCGCCTAGTGGAACGGATCTTCTTCGGCGCGTTGCTGATCTACTTGACCTACGCGGCATCGGCCGTGCTGGCCAAGCCGCCGTGGGGGGAAGTCCTGCGGGCAACCTTCACTCCCTCCTTTCAACTTGATGCGCCCTATCTGGCGATGGTGATCGGCGTTGTGGGTACAACCATCACACCGTGGATGCAGTTCTACCAGCAGGCATCCGTCGTGGATAAAGGCATTCGCGCAGAAGATCTGGGCAGCGTGAGGGTGGATACGTATCTGGGCATGATCACCACGAACCTGATCGCCGCGTTCATCATTGTGGCCTGCGGGGCGACCCTGTTCGTTCACGGCATCACAATTTCGGATGCCAAAGACGCGGCGCTGGCGCTGACACCCCTGGCCGGTCGTTACGCCGCCGGCCTGTTCGCGGTCGGCCTTCTCAACGCCTCGTTGGCCTCCGTGGCCATTATTCCTCTGTCTACAGCGTACACGCTATGCGAGGCGTTCGGGTGGGAAGCGGGGCTAGACAGGAGCTTCCGTGAAGCGCCGGCCTTCTTTGGGGTCTTCAGCGTGCAGATGGCAGCGGCGGCACTGGTGATTCTTATCCCAGGGATCCCGCTGATCCCGGTGATGTTCCTCTCGCAGATGATGAACGGGATCCTGCTGCCGATTCTCCTCATCATCACCCTCATCCTCGCGAACGATCGCCGCATCATGGGGTCGTACAAGAACTCTCTCCCGCTCAACATCATTGCCGGCCTGACGGTGGCGGCCATGATCCTGCTGACGTTGCTACTCCTGATCATGACGATTCGTACGGCGGTGTAGGGCCCCTATGCCAGTCTACAAGGCCGAAGGGATCGTCATCCGCCGCGGCAATCTCGGTGAGGCGGACCGTCTGGTGACCCTACTCTGCCGGGACCAGGGCAAAGTGACTGCCGCGGCCAAGGGGGCCCGCAAGCCGAAGAGCCGGTTTGCCGGCCGGCTGGAGCTCTTCTCGCACGTGCGGGTGTTGCTGGCCGTCGGCCGGACGCTCGATGTGGTTTCTCAAGTGGAGGTCGCCGCGGCGTTCGCTGCGCTGCGCGAAAACCTGGACCGCCTCGCGTACGCCGCGTTGGCTGTCGAGCTCGCCGATCGCGCCACCGCCGATCGCGAGCCCGCTCCCGACCTCTTCAGGGCCCTGCGCACGGCACTGGATCTCATGCAGACCGGCGATCCCCAGATGATCGCGCTGTGGTTCGCAGCCCAACTGCTCGTGCACAGCGGGTATGCGCCGACGACCGATCGCTGTCAGGTGTGCGGCCGGTCCGTGCGCAGCGGGGCGGCGTTCAGCTATGCGCTTGGCGGGGTCCTGTGCGGGACCGACCAGCACCGAGATCCCGATGCCGTCATAGCATCGGCGGGGGCGTTGCGGGCGATTGGGTACCTCCTGCACGTCCAGCCCGAGGCCCTCGCCCGCCTGGTGCAGGTCGGCGGGCTGTTGCAGGGATACGCCGAGTACCGGCTGGAGACGAAATTGAAGAGCCCGCTGGTGATACAGAAACTTTTGAAGACGGGAACCCCCACGCCGACTACGTCGGCTCGGGGCGGAGCGCGGGAACGGGGAAACGGGGGAACGCGGACAAGATGAGTCACAGCAAGCCTCTTCCCTTTGGAGGAGAAGCAAGTGAAGGGAGTGCGGTTTCATGTTCCCGCGTTTCCCTGTTCCCGTATGTTATAGTGGTGGAGAGCGGAGGTGACTGTTTTGGAAATTGATCTCGAGCGGGCCCGCCATGCATTGCTGCAGTTGGGGACGGCGCTGGAAGAGGCGCGCGGAGTCATCCGGCCAGGCCCCAGCGGTCTGATCCGGGTGAAGACAGACGACCGGATCGTTGAGCTCCCCGTTTCGTGGGCCGTCGCTGGGGCGGTGGCGTTTGCGGTGGCCGCGATCCTCTCCACCGTGCCGATGCCCTCGGTCCGGCGGCGCGAGCGCAGCGAAGAACCGCTCGGGATCGGCTAACGACGTTGAAACCCATTTCAATCATGCTCTGGTTCAACGCTCCAACGCTTCAACGTTCCAACGTAGTTTTTGCGACCAATGATGGAAAGAAAGGGAGCCCTCCGTCCCTGCGACGGATGGGCTTTTTTCGTTTCGTGAGGGTGCGGCAGCGCCCAACCATGTTTCCCTCTCCCTGGAGGGAGAGGGATCAGGGTGAGGGGGCAGAGCCATGCGGCCTGGTTGGGTGTTGAGAGGCTAGTTGAGGTGCACGTCATGACCTTTCAAGACGTCGTCATGGCTCTGGAAGGGTTCTGGGCAGCACAGGGTTGTGTCATCGAGCAGCCCTACGATGCCGAGGTGGGCGCCGGCACGATGCATCCCGCCACGTTCCTGCGGGCGTTGGGTCCGGAGCCCTGGCGGGTCGCCTTCGTGCAGCCATCCCGGCGGCCTGCCGATGGCCGGTACGGAGAGAATCCGAACCGTCTCTTCAAGCACTACCAGTACCAGGTTGTTCTCAAGCCGTCGCCCGACGATATCCAGGACACGTATCTGCGCAGTCTCGCCGAGGTGGGGATCAGGCTCCGCGAACACGATGTGCGCTTTCTAGAAGACGACTGGGAAGCGCCCACACTGGGGGCATCGGGACTGGGCTGGCAGGTGTTTCTCGATGGC
The DNA here is from genome assembly GCA_005882335.1 of Candidatus Segetimicrobium genomatis. Classification (GTDB taxonomy): domain Bacteria; phylum Sysuimicrobiota; class Sysuimicrobiia; order Sysuimicrobiales; family Kaftiobacteriaceae; genus Telluricultor. Next base: position 97,166 of record VBAP01000009.1, on the reverse strand, counting down.
AATGAAATCACCCAGTTCACGTACTTTCAGCAGATGGGCGGGCTGGAGGTCAAACCGGTGTCGGTCGAAATCACGTACGGCCTCGAGCGCATTACGATGTACATCCAGCGCCGGTCCAGCGTGTTCGACGTGGAGTGGGCGCCCGGGATCACCTACGGCGAACTGCGCAGGCAAGATGAGGCCGAACAGTCAGCCTATGGCTTTGACCGCGCCGACGTGGAGGCCTTGCGCGGTGGATTCGGGGCCAGCGAGGCGGAGGCGATGCGGCTGCTGGACGCAGGCCTGGTGCTCCCCGCCTACGACCAGGTCCTGAAGTGCTCGCATCTGTTCAACCTGCTCGACGCACGAGGCGCAATCACCGTCGCCGAGCGCACGACCCTGATGGCGCGCAGCCGTCAGCTGGCCCGTCGATGCGCCGAGCGATACGTGGCGAAGCGTGAAGAGCTCGGGTTTCCGTTGCTCCAGGTCACCGCGACCAAGAAGGCGGGGAGGGCACGCCCTGCAACACGCCGGGCCGGAGGGGCAGCGCATGCCTGACCTTCTCCTTGAGATCGGGACCGAAGAGCTTCCTCCCCACGACATTGCGCCCGCGCTAGAGCAACTGGCCGAGGGAACGCGCGCCGCCTTCGCCGCCCTGCGCATCGATGCCGGGCCGCTTCGTACATACGGCGCCCCGCGGCGGCTGGCGCTGGTGTGCACGGGTGTGGCTTCGCGGCAGCGCCCGATGGTGCGTGAGGTCCGTGGTCCGGCCGCACGCGCGGCCTTCGATGCAGAGGGTCATCCCACGCAGGCCGCGATCGGATTCGCCCGAGGGCAGGGCATACCGGTCGAGCGATTGCAGACACGCGAGGTCGAGGGAAAGCGCTACGCGGTGGCGGTGGTCAAGGAGGGCGGGAGGAGCAGCGCGCAGGTCCTCCCCGAGGCGCTGGCGGCCGTCGTGGTCCGGCTCTCGTTTTCGAAAACGATGCGCTGGGGTGATGGCGATGCGCGGTTCGCGAGGCCGATCCGGTGGATCGTGGCACTCCTGGGGCGCGCCGTCCTGCGGGTAGAAGTGGCCGGGGTGCAGGCCGGGCGAACCACCCGAGGCCACCGCACGCTGGGCGGCGGCCCACGCCCGGTCCCGGGCGCGCAGGCCTACGCGAGAGTCCTGAAGTCGTGTGGCGTGATCGTCGATTCAGGTGAACGCAGGCGGGTGATCGTCGTGCAGGCCACCACGCTGGCGAAGCAGGTGGCAGGTATGCCGGTGCTCGATCCCCTCCTGCTGCATGAGCTGGTCATGGGTACCGAGCACCCGCAGGTGCTGCGCGGCGCGTTCGATCGTGAGTTCCTGGCACTTCCAGGACCCGTGCTCGTCACGGTGATGCAGCACCACCAGAAGTACTTTGCCGTCGAAGATGGTCGACGGCAGCTCTTGCCGTATTTTCTGGCCGTGCGCGACGGCGATGACCGGCACTTGGCGACGGTGCGTCAGGGGCATGAGTGGGTGTTGCGGGCGCGATTGGCAGACGCGCGCTTCTTCTTCCAGGAAGATCACAGGCGCCGGCTGGAGGACTACCTGCCCAGGCTGGACGGTCTTCTGCTCCAGGCTCAGTTGGGGACGATGGCGGAAAAGACCCGCCGCCTGGTGACTCTCTCCCGGCACGTCTCGGGGCTCCTGCTGCTGGACGGGCGTTCGACGGAGGCACTCCTCCGGGCGGCGACGCTGAGCAAGGCCGACCTGGTCACAAAGATGGTTGGCGAGTTTCCGGAGTTGCAGGGCGTGATCGGACAGATCTACGCGGAACTGGACGGCGAGCCTCCCGAAGTCGCACGCGCGATCGGCGAGCACTACCGGCCCACGCGGTCGGACGACGCCGCTCCGAAGACGCAGGTGGGCGCCCTGCTGGGTCTGGTGGACAAGGTCGACACGTTGGTGGGCGTAATCGGAGTCGGGTTGGTGCCCACCGGCTCACAGGATCCGTACGGACTCCGCCGCGCGGCCCAGGGCATCGTGGAGATCATTCAGATGCTGCGGCTGCGCATACCGCTGCGGGCGCTCGCCGAGGCGGCCGCGGCGGGGTACGGCCGGACCTGGGGACCGGAGGTGATCGACGTCCTCGTGGACTTCGTGCGTCAACGCCTGCGGGCAGTGTTGATCGACCAGGGCATCCGGTACGATCTGGTTGATGCGGCGCTGGCCGTGAGCGGGGACGACCTGCTGGCGGCCGCGGGTCGAGCGCAGGCGCTGAGCGCATTCGCCGTGCGCCCGGAGTTCGTCCGCCTCTATGTAGCATACGATCGCGCCTCGCGAATCCTGAGTACCGAGGCGGCCCCGCATGTTGATCCCGAGAAGTTTGAGGTGCCGGCTGAGCACAGGCTCCACGAGGCGGCGATGAGGGTGTCATCCAGGGTCCGCGCGGCGATTGCGAGCGGGGACTATCTACTAGCGATGGAAGAGCTGATGCCGCTGACCGAACCCGTGGATCGGATCTTCGACGACGTCTTGATCATGGCTCCCCAACCGGCGGTGCGGGCCAACCGCTTGGCCCTGCTGCGCCTGGCGGTCGATGTCTTTCGGCTCGTCGCCGATTTTTCGAAGGTGGTCGCCGGCGACGACCAACCGCGCACCGCGAACGGGGAACGGCACGCCAGAATCACGAAGAGGGTACAGGCCGCTCGCTGATCGCGAGCATCTCAATCACGATGAGGTGAGGCAATGGCGCAAGTACGGAATTCCCGGGCCTCCAGGCGCGTGCGTACCAAAGCCAATGCATCGCGCGGGGCCCGTCCCGCTGGCAAAACGCGGAGCGGACCTGCACCATCCGGCGCAGGGCAGCGCCGGTGGACGATGCTGTTTGAAGAAGGCGATGCGACGATGCGCGACCTGCTGGGCGGCAAGGGTGCCGGCCTGGCGGAGATGAGCCGCATCGGACTCCCGGTGCCGCCCGGATTCACCATCACCACCGAGGCCTGTCTGGAGTACTACCGCCGCTCCCGGCAGTTCCCGGCCGGCCTGATGGATGAGGTCCGGCAGCGGATGCAGTTGCTCGAGGAACGGACCGGTAAGCGGTTCGGCGATGCCGCCAAGCCGCTGCTGGTGTCCGTCCGGTCCGGTGCGAAGTTCAGCATGCCGGGCATGATGGATACCGTCCTCAACCTGGGTCTCAACCACACGACGGTGGAAGGGCTGGCGCGGGCGGCCGGAGATCCGCGATTCGCCTACGACTCCTATCGGCGGTTTATGCAGATGTTTGGCAACGTCGTGCTGGGGATCAAACACGAGCAATTCGAAGAGATGCTCCTGGCCGCCAAGCGCCGCCGCGGGGTGACGCAGGACACCGAGCTGAGCGCCGGCGATCTGAAAGTCTTAACCGAGGAGTACCGTCGCCTCGTGCGCGAGCGTGCCGGCCAGGCGTTCCCCGACGATCCCTGGCAGCAGCTGGAGATGGCCATCCATGCCGTGTTCGAGTCATGGAACAACCCTCGGGCCATCACCTACCGCAACTTCAACAAGATTCCCCACGATCTGGGCACGGCGGTGAACGTGCAGACCATGGTGTTTGGTAACCTGGGGCCGACCTCAGGCACCGGGGTGGCCTTTACCCGCAATCCCGCCACCGGGGAGAAAGCGGTCTACGGCGAGTACCTGCTCAACGCGCAGGGCGAAGACGTCGTCGCCGGCATCCGGACGCCAAAACCCATCCGCGAACTGGCCGGGGACCTGCCCCAGGCCTACCGGCAGTTCATGGACGTCTGTGCCCTCCTGGAGAAGCACTACCGCGACGTGCAGGACGTGGAGTTTACCATCGAGCACGGCACGCTCTACCTGTTGCAGACGCGCAGCGGGAAGCGCACCGGACAGGCCGCGGTGAAGATCGCCGTCGATATGGTGCGCGAGAAACTCATCACCAAGGATGAAGCGTTGTTGCGCGCAGAACCGGCCTCGCTGGAGCAACTGCTGCATCCGCGGCTCGATCCGGACGCGACCCGCCGTGTCATCGGCAAGGGTCTGGCCGCAAGTCCGGGAGCGGCTTCCGGCGTCATCGTCTTTGACGCCGATGAGGCCGTCAAGCTGGCCACGGAGCGAAAAGTCATCCTGGCGCGGCCGGAGACCAACCCCGATGACATTCACGGTTTGGTCGCGGCGCAGGGAGTGCTGACCAGTCGCGGCGGGATGACCAGCCACGCTGCGATTGTGGCGCGCGGCATGGGGAAACCCGCGGTGGTGGGGGCGGAATCGCTCGGCATCGACGCGGAGGCCAGGCAATTGACGGCCGGCGATGTCGTAGTCCATCAGGGGGACGTGATCACGATCGACGGATCCACCGGCGAGGTCATGCTGGGGGAGGTGCCCGTCATCGAGCCGTCTCTGGCGGGCGAGATTGAGGAGTTGCTGCGGTGGGCCGATGAGGTCCGGACGCTGGGGGTGCGGGCCAACGCGGACTATCCGCGGGATGCGCGCAAAGCACTCGAGTTCGGCGCAGAAGGAATCGGTCTCTGCCGGACCGAGCACATGTTCATGGAAGCTGAGCGGCTGCCGATCATGCAGCAGATGATCATGGCGGCCACCGAGGGGGAGCGGCGGGCGGCGCTGGATCGGCTGCTGCTGTTTCAGAAGGAAGATTTCAAGGGTATCTTCCGCGAGATGCGCGACCGGCCGGTGATCATCCGGCTGCTGGACCCGCCCCTGCATGAATTCCTGCCGCGCCTGGAAGACTTGCTCGTCGAGGTGACCGAGATGCGCCTGCGCGGCGAGACCGATGGGCTGCGCGACAAGGAGGCGCTGCTGCGCCGGGTGCAGGTCCTGCACGAGTTCAATCCGATGCTGGGCCTGCGCGGGTGCCGGCTGGGCATCCTCTACCCTGAGATCAACGAGATGCAGGTCCGCGCCATCCTGCTTGCGGCGGTTGAGGTGAAGCGAGACGAGGGCATCGATGTCATCCCGGAGATCATGATCCCGCTGGTGGGTCATCCGAATGAATTGCGGTTCGTGCACCAGCAACTCGTGACGATCGCCCAACAGATTGTCGGTGAGTCCGGGGTGGCGGTGCGCTATTTGTTCGGGACCATGATCGAGATCCCGCGGGCCTGCCTGGTCGCGGATCAAATCGCCGAGATCGCCGAGTTCTTCTCGTTCGGGACGAACGATCTCACCCAGACCATCTTCGGGTTCAGCCGCGACGACGCGCAGGCAAAGTTCTTGCACCGGTACCTGGAGAAGGGCATCCTCAAAGACGATCCGTTCCAGGTCCTGGACCGCGCCGGGGTCGGCAAGATGATGGAGATGGGCGCGAAGCTGGGCAAAAAGATTCGTTCAGACCTCGAGGTGGGCATTTGTGGCGAGCACGGCGGCGACCCATCCTCGGTGGAGTTCTGCCACGAGATCGGGCTGGACTACGTCTCCTGCTCGCCCTTCCGCGTGCCGATCGCCCGCCTCGCCGCGGCGCAGGCCCGGTTGAAAGAGAAGACGGCGGTGGCCAAGGACATCTAACGGACTGCGTCTACAAGGTCTCCCAGGTCCATTGTGTCTACCATGTCTACTGAGTCTACGGCCAGCATTTTGGTCTGTAGACCCGGAAGACCCAGTAGACGTTGAAGACCTGGTAGACGCCTTTCCATGCCTAATCCTCGCGAAGTGATCGAAGCATGGGAGCGGGAACGCTTCAGCCCCCGCGCCGCGCTGGCGGCGGCCTCGAAGGGCCGCGAGACTTCCGAGCCCCAGGACGATCTGCGGACCTGCTTTCAGCGCGATCGCGATCGTATCATTCACAGCAAGGCGTTTCGCCGGCTCAAGCACAAGACCCAGGTGTTTCTGGCGCCGGAGGGCGATCACTACCGGACGCGCCTTACCCACACGCTGGAGGTCATGCAGGTCGCCCGCACCGCCGCCCGCGCGCTGCGGCTGAACGAAGACCTGACCGAAGCAGTCGCCCTCGCGCACGATCTGGGGCATCCCCCCTTTGGCCATGCGGGGGAGGACGCCCTCAATGAGATGATGCGGCCGGTCGGCGGCTTCCGCCATTTTGAGCAAAGCCTTCGCGTCGTGCGGGTGCTGGAGATCCGGACGCGCGCCGACGGTACGCCAGTGCGCGGGTTGAACCTGACGTGGGAGGTGCGCGACGGGATCGGCAGCCATTCCAAAGGTCTGGCGGATCTGCGGCCGGCCGCAGACGACGGGTCGGACGAGGCGCTGCCCGCCACGCTCGAGGGGCAGGTGGTCCGGTTGGCCGACCGGATCGCCTACGTGCACCATGATACCGATGACGCCATCCGTGCCGGACTGATTGCCGAGCAGGACGTCCCCCGGCGGGTGCGCGAGGTGTTGGGAGCCGCCCGCGGCGGATGGCTGGGCCGCATGGTGCGGGATCTGGTGTCCAGTAGCGGAGATCAGCCTACGATCCGCCCGAGCGAGGATGTGCGCACAGCCCTCAACGCGCTGGTGGATTTCCTCACCGAGCGCGTGTATCGAGGACCGTCCGCCGCGATGGAGGTCGCCAAGGCGCGGCGTCTGGTTCAGGCCCTCTACGACTACTACCTCACCCACCCCGATGAGGTCTCGCTGGAGTACCGTGATCTCATCGCGCGGGGTGAACCGGCGGGCCGGGTCGTCGGAGACTTCCTGGCCGGGATGACGGATCGGTATGCCATCCGGCTGGCCGAATCACTGTTCATTCCCCATGCCTGGTCGCCTTGAGATTCTGGAAGAAGGGGAGGCCGCCGGGAGAATAAGTGCGCACTGTCGAACCTCACCGTGAGGTGTGATCGTGGCCCGGGCCAGGGATCTCAAACCGCTTCCCGTTATCGTACAGGGCAAGCACATGGACGTTACTCCCGCGCTCCGCAGTTATGCCGAGACCAAGGTCGGAAGGATCGCGCGGTACTTCGACCAGGTGCAAGACGCGCAGGTGGTGCTGAGCGTGGAACGTCGTGGCGAGATGGGCAAGGCGCAGGTGGTTGAGATTACGGTGCGAGGGGACGGAGTGGTGCTGCGCGGAGAAGATGCGTCACCCGACATGTACGCCTCCATCGATCTGGTGGTGGCGAAACTGAAGAAGCAAATTGAGAAGTATCGGAGTAAGATGATTCTCAAACGGCGGATTGAGGAGTCTCGCCGTAAGGCCAGACTGATCACGTCGGCCGAGGCCGCCCTGCGGGCCAGCCCGCGCGAGGCGCGCATTGTGCGCACCAAGCGCTTCGCGATGAAACCAATGACGCCGGAGGATGCTGTGCTGCAGATGGACTTGCTGGGTCATGACTTCTTCGTTTTTCGGAATGCCGGCACGATGGAGGTCAACGTCGTCTACCGGCGCAACGATGGCGAGTACGGGGTGATTGAGCCGGAACCATGATGACGCTGTGGAGCGGTCAGGCGGTCGCGGAACTGCTCTCTGTCCCTGGCTTTGGACAGCGCGACTGCCCGACCGCGCAACGGCGCCGGTTGAGGTGACTGGTGGCCGAGACAGCTGGACACGGATCGCAGGCAGAAGCCGCTGAAGGAGTCGTGCGCAAACTGCGCGGCGTGCAGTCGGTCCGGGTGGAGACCGATGACGCCGGCGCCATCCGCATCGTCCACATCCTGGGGGGACCGGACCGCAGCCCAAAGGTTATTGCCGTCGACGTCGTTTCCGCCCTGGCCGCAGAGCTGGGAGTGCAGCTTGAGCCGCGGCAGGTGCGCGTGGCTGCGCAACAGCGGTCCGAACAAGCCGCGTCGGTGGAGCAGGCCCGTCTCAAGTTTGTCGGGCTGACGGTGTCCGCCCTCCGCAACGCCGCAGAGGTCAAAGTCCATCTGGAAGACCAGGGGCTGGTGTACGAGGGAATTAGCAGCGGCCCCAACGCGACCCGCAACCGTCTGGACCTTGTGGCCGAGGCCACGCTGCGCGCGCTCGAACTCTACCTGCGGGCCACCGGGCTCTTCCTCCTGGACGGCGTGACGCTTTCGACGATCGGGAGCCACGAGGTGGTGGTTGTTGTGGTCTCGCTGGCAGGCCGCGAAGAAGAAACGCTCGCAGGATCCTCCCTCGTCCGCGACGACCCCCGTGAGGCCGTGGTGCGGGCCATCCTCGATGCCACCAATCGCCCGGTTTCCTGGCTGCTCGGGCGCTAACGCGGCCTGCAGTTGAAAAGTTGGACAGTTGAAGAGTTGGAGAGTCGACCTTCAGCGCGCGTTCGTCGCAGTTGACTTTCCAACTCTCCAACTTTTCAACTGTCCAACTCCGCCTAAGGCCGTTCGTATCAAGATGCTATAATAACACCGCTATGAGTGGCATTCTGGCGCGGCTGCTGGGAGATTCCACCGCGCGCGATCTTCAACGACTACAACCGCTCGTCGGGACCGCCAACTCTTTGGAGGCGGAGATCGCCGCCCTCTCCGACCAGGCCCTCGCCGCGAAGACTGTCGAGTTTAAGGAGTGCCTGGGCAGCGGGGAGACGCTGGATGATCTCCTGCCCGAGGCGTTCGCGGTGGTGCGCGAGGCGTCGCGCCGCACGCTCGGGCAGCGCCACTTCGACGTGCAGCTGGTCGGCGGCATGGTGCTGCACCAGGGGAAGATCGCCGAGATGCGGACCGGTGAGGGCAAGACGCTGGTCGCCACCCTGCCGGTGTATCTCAACGCGCTCGCCGGCCGCGGAGTCCACCTGGTGACCGTCAACGACTATCTGGCCCGCCGCGACGCCGGCTGGATGGGGCCGATCTATCTATCCCTTGGCCTGTCCGTGGCGGCTATCACCCACGACTTCAGCGGGCTGTACGATCCCGCCTACGCCGACCCGCACCCCCACGCCGACGACCGGCTCAACCACTTTCGGCCGGTGACCCGCCGGGAGGCGTATCAGGCAGACGTGACGTACGGCACCGTGAGCGAGTTCGGTTTCGATTATCTGCGCGACAACATGGCGCTGCGCCCGGAGGACCTGGTGCAGCGTGAGCTGGGGTATGCAATCGTGGACGAGGTGGATTTCATTCTCATCGACGAGGCGCGGACCCCGCTGATCATCTCCGGGATGGTGGAGGCGTCGACCAAGAAGTACTACGACTTTGCCAGACTGGTCGAGCGCCTGGTCGCCTCCCGCGACTACACCGTGGATGAGAAACTGAAGAGCGCGACGCTGACCGAGGAGGGGATTGCGCGCGCCGAGCGGGCGCTGGGCGTGGAGAATCTGGCCGACATCGAGCACGTGGACCTCATGCATCACATGCAGCAGGGGCTGCGGGCGCACGCCTGCTACAAGAAAGACGTGGATTACGTGGTGAAGGACGGCCAGGTGATCATCGTGGACGAGTTCACCGGCCGGTTGATGCTGGGCCGCCGGTACTCCGATGGCCTGCACCAGGCGATCGAGGCGAAAGAGAACGTCCGGATCGAACGGGAGAGCCAGACTCTGGCGTCCATCACCATTCAGAACTACTTCCGCATGTACACCAAACTGGCGGGGATGACCGGCACGGCCAAGACGGAGGAAGAGGAACTGCAGAAGATTTACAATCTCCCCGTCGTCGTCGTCCCCACGCACAAACCGATGATCCGCCAGGATGCACCCGATCTCATCTACAAGACCGAGCGGGCGAAGGTCCGCGCGGTAGTGGCGGAGATCGAGGGGTGGCACCGCAAGGGCCGGCCGGTGCTGGTGGGCACGCGCAGCATCGAGAAGAATGAGCAACTGAGCGAGATGCTGCGCCGGCGGGGGGTGCCCCATGAAATCCTCAATGCCAAACAGCACGAACGTGAAGCGGAGATCATCGCGCAGGCAGGCCGGCCGGGCGCGGTGACGATCGCGACGAACATGGCCGGGCGGGGCGTGGACATCATCCTGGGGGGCAATCCGCCGGATCCGGCGGAGGGGGACAAGGTCCGGGCGGTGGGTGGGCTGCACGTCATCGGGACTGAGCGCCACGAAGCCCGCCGCATCGACAACCAGCTCCGCGGCCGCACCGGCCGGCAGGGCGATCCCGGGTCGTCACGCTTCTATGTGGGGCTCGATGATGAACTGATGCGGTTGTTCGCTGGCCAGCGGGTGGCGGCGATTATGGACCGGCTGGGCATCGACGAGGACACGCCGATCGAGCACGCGCTCGTGACCAGACAGATTGAGAATGCTCAAAAGAAGGTCGAACAGTATCACTTCGATGTGCGCAAACACGTGCTGGAGTATGACGACGTCATGAACGTGCAGCGCAAGGTCATCTACGGGGAGCGCCGCAAGGCGCTGTCCGGGGAGAACCTGCGCGAGAACGTGCTGGACATGATCGAGCGGCTGCTGGGGACCCTGGTGGACGCGCACTGCCCCGCCGATGCCCGCCCCGAAGAGTGGGACCTGGAAGGACTGCAGGAGTTTTCGGCGAGGCTGATCCCGGCATTGGCGGACGCACCCCTTCCGGACGGCGCCCGCCGCGATGATCTCAAGGAGGCGCTCGTATCCGCGGCGCTGGGGGCCTACGAGCGCAAGGAGCAGGAGATCGGCGCGGAGCAGTTGCGTGAGGTGGAACGGCTGGTACTCCTGCAGACCATCGACCGGAAATGGATCGACCACCTCTACGCGATGGAGGCGTTGCGGGAGGGGATTGGCTTGCGCGCGTATGCGCAGGTCAGTCCGCTGATCGAGTATCAGCGCGAGGGATACGATCTGTTCCAGCAGATGCTGATCGAAATTCAGGAGGAGACGGTGCAGGTGCTCTTCCGGCTCCAGATGCAGTCCGGCGCGCAGCTGACGCCTCGCCCGGTGGTGGCGATCCCCGGGCCGCGCCCGGCGCGCACGCCGCGCTCCGCACCGTACGGCGCGGGGCCGCGCGAGCCGGCCGGGGTGGCACGCGTGGGCGGGAAGCCGCTGGACGCGGCGCCGCTCGACCCGGCCGCAGGCCGGAGAAAGCTGGGTCGCAACGATCCGTGCTGGTGCGGAAGCGGAAAGAAGTACAAGAAGTGCCACGGCAAAGACGAATAACCGAGTCTCCTCAGTCTTCCCTATCTTCCCTGTCTTCCCAGTCTGACCACTCAAATGAATTTGGACCGGGAAGACTGGGGAGACTGGGAAGACCGGCACTTGCGGCTCTTTCCGGTCTATTTCTGATCCTGAGTTTTCCTCCATTTGATGCTGGCTGGCTCGCCTGGGTGGCCCTCACGCCTCTCGTCCTCGCAGTCCACGGTCGCCCGATCCGTCAGGCGTTCGGACTCGGCTATCTGGCCGGGGGCGTAGCATTCGCCGGCATTCTGGCGTGGATCCGCGTCTTCGGGCTGCTGCCCTGGGTCTTACTGAGCGCATATCTGGCCCTGTACCCGGCGGCATTTGCCGTTGTCACCCGCTGGTGTGCCACCGGCCGCCCGGCGTGGCGATGGGTCTGGCTGGCCGCCATCGCCTGGATGGGCCTGGAGTACCTGCGTTCCATCGGCGTCTTCGGATTCCCATGGGCGCTGCTTGGTCTGACGCAGCACCGGCTGCTTCCGGTCCTCCAAGTGGCGCGGTACACGGGCGTCTACGGCGTCTCACTCTTGGTGGCTCTGGCGGGGACGTCGCTGGCGGGCGTGGTACTGGTCAGGCGTCCGGCTCCGGCGATCTTCCCTGCGATAGTGCTTGTGCTGGCGACCGGTTGGGGAGTCCGGCAGGCCCACGCCGTGCCGTCCGGCACGATCGTAACGGCTGCGGTCCAACCCAATGTTCCGCAGGCGCAGAAGTTCGATCCGGTCTCCTCCGGCGCACGGATGACGGCGCTCCAGCGCCTGGTCGGCAACGCCGGTCGGCGCGGCGCTGAACTGATCGTCCTGCCCGAGACCGCAGTGCCGCTCAACCTCTTCGGTCCGGGCGGCGCGCTGGTCGAAGTGGGACGGTGGGCGCAGCAGGCGCGTGCCACCGTCATCGCCAGCAGCCTGGAGAACGGCGTATCCAACACGGCGGTGGCGGTGGCCCCGTCAGGGACGGCGGTCAGTCGGTACGATAAGGTCCGTCTCGTAGCGTTCGGGGAGACCGGCATTCTGCCCGGCACGAGACAAGATCCGCTGTGGACACCCGTGGGGCAGGTGGGTGTCATCATCTGCTTCGAATCGATCTTCCCTGATGTGACCCGTGCGCTGGTGCGCAACGGCGCACAGATACTCACCGTGATCACAAATGATGCGTGGCTTGACGGGACCGCCGGACCGGCGCAACACGCGGTGCACTCGGTGTTGCGGGCTGTGGAATCGGGGCGGTGGGTTGTTCGCGCCGCCAACACCGGGCCGTCGATGGTCATCGACCCGGTCGGCCGGGTGCGGGCGACCATCTCGCCCCGGCAATCGACCATACTCACCTCGCACACGGGCCTGGTGGACGCTCCCACGGCCTACGCGATCCGGGGCGACGTGTCCGTGTGGTCGGGCCTGGTGGCGCTCCTGGCCACGGCAGGTCCAGATCTGATACTCGCGCTTTCACGCCACTGGACCCGACCGGTATTTCAACATGCCGTCAGCGCCGCAGGGCTGCCGTGGCTCGCCGCAATGATCCTCCTGCGCACGCATGCGCCGTGGTGGGTCCTCCCCGTTGTGCTCTTTGGGTTCCTCGGGGCGTTCTCACTGCTGCAACCGCCGAGGCACCCGGCTCTATACGGGACAGGACACCGCACGCGGGGCCGGGGGATCCAGGTGGTCGCGGCGCTGGTGGGTGGATTGATCGTGGTACTCGGGCTGTGGAGTGTGATGATGGCCGGCTTCCGCGCGTCGGGGGTGCCGGTGCCACCGCCTGATCTCGGTGCGCGATGGCCCCGCGAACTCCTCCGCCTCCTCGTCACCGCAGCGGCGCTCGAATTATGGCTGCGGGGTGCCGCATTTGCCCCCATTGCAGAATGGCAGGGCCGTCCAGCCGCTGTCGCCATCACGACGGCCCTGGGGATGTTCCTGCAGGCGGGTCTCCCACCGGAAGCCTACGCGTGGACGCTGGTGACTGGTGCTGCGTTTGGGCTGTTGCGGTCTTCGACGGGCAGCGTAGGGGGTCTGATCATCCCCCACGCGGTGGGGGTCGCGCTGTTTTCCGCGATCTCCGCCGTGCGATAGTCGAGGGGGGGAGCCCCACCGTCTTCCGCGTTTGTCTGATATGATAATCTGTGATGACACTGGAAGAGATCAAATCCACCATCGAGTCTGACCGCGCACGCCTCGAAGAGATCCGGAGGCATCTTTGACGTTTCCACGAAAGAGGCGCGCATCGCTTCGCTGCAAGAGCAGATGCAGCGAAGCGACCTGTGGAGCCACCCTGACCAGGCGAAGAAACTCGGGCAGGAGCTGAGGACCCTCCGCTCCCAGATCGAAGACTTCACGAACCTGCAGCGTCAGATCGAAGACCTGGCCGTGCTGGCCGGGCTGGCCGAAGACGACCCAGGCGGCCTGGATCCGCGGGAACTCGCGGCCGACGCGCAGCGCGCCCACCAGAAGCTCCAGCAACTGGAGTTGATGACGCTGCTGTCGGGTGAACATGACCCCAGCAACGCCATCGTCTCGGTGCACGCCGGAGCCGGCGGTACGGATTCCCAGGACTGGGCGCAGATGCTCCTGCGGATGTACACGCGCTGGGCCGAGCGCCGCGGCTTTACGACCGAGGTCGTCGACCTCTCCCCCGGCGAGGAAGCCGGGATCAAGAGTGCCACGATGATCATCAGCGGCCCGTACGCGTACGGGTACCTGAAGGGCGAGCGGGGCGTCCATCGCCTGGTCCGCCTGTCGCCATTCGATGCCGCACACCGCCGTCACACGTCGTTCGTCCTCATCGACGTCATTCCAGATGTGGAAGAAGTCGAGGTCCACGTGCGCGACGACGAACTGAAGGTGGAAACCTACCGCGCCGGCGGGGCCGGCGGGCAGAATGTCAACAAAGTCGAGACCGCAGTCCGGATCACGCACCTGCCCACCGGGATCGTGGTGCAGTGTCAGAACGAACGTTCCCAGCACGCCAACCGCCTGACGGCGATGCGACTGTTGCGCGCGAAGCTGGCGGAGCTGCGGGCGGAACAACATCAGCAGCGGCTCGCAGAGCTGCGCGGTGAATATAAGGAAGCGGCGTGGGGCAATCAAATCCGCTCTTATGTTCTGCATCCCTACACGCTGGTGAAGGACCACCGCACCGGCGAGGAAACCGGTGATGCAGAGTCGGTGATTGACGGGAACCTGGACCGGTTCATTGACGCCTACCTCAGGCGCCCGCTCGCACCCCGTTCGTAGCCGTGATCCCGGCCGAGGTGAGGTGAACTGATGCCCAGAACGCTGCTCGCCGCCTTTGGGGTGGGGCTGGTGGCGGCATTTGCCGTGCTGGGGATGCGCGCATCGATCGAGGCGTCCTACCGGGACGTGGAGATCGTCCTGGACGGGCCGGATTGGGAGGCCCTGGCCATCCGGGAGGGTGCGGATCCCCTCGCATACTTCGCCCGGGCCCGCGAGCATGGGGCGACGGCGGTGGCAGTGTATGAACAAACGCTGAAGCGACTCGCCGAGAAGGGCGAGGCCGCCTACATGAGCGGCGGACAACTGGTCAGCCACTCGCGCCTAGGGCCACTCGCGACGCCGTTTCGCGATCTTGTGGCCGGCGGCGGGGCCCGGCCCGGGATGCTCTACATCGCTGCACCGCCGGAGCTGCTCGGGTTCTTGCAGACCGGCTTCGGCGAGGTGCTGGGCGCGGCGCAGGTGCGCCGAACGCACGGGTTGCTTGAGGTCCCCGGATTACTCGAAGAACTGGAAGAAGCACCGCTGGGTTACATGCCGCAGGACCTCGCCCCATATGTACGTCTCGGCCTGCGCCCCGTGCTCCGCCTGCGCAACTATCCCGGGATCGCCGCGGGCGGCCTGCGCGCCAAAGTGGCGCGGCTGGCGCGGTTGGGCCGCGGGTATCCGGTCGTGTTCGACAAGACCGAGGTGCTGGGCTATGCGGGTCTGATTCCTGAGACCGCCGCCGCGCTGCGATCGGCCGGCTTTCCCTACGGGCGCATCGAGGTATTTTCGGTCCGGCGCAAGCAGCGAGGGGAAGATCAACTCGCGGCACAGATGCGGCCCAACGTGATCCGGTTGTTCAGCCTCACTGCCGAGGAACTCCTGGCCCTGACGCCGGCGTCGGTGCGAGACAAGTTTGTCCTCGCGGCGCGAGAGCGCAACATCCGCATCCTGTACCTGCGGCCGATCCTGCCGACTGCCGGGAGCGTTGGGACCCAGACCAACTTGATGCTCCTCGACCAGATGGTCAGCGACCTGACCCGCTTTGGATTACGGCCGGGTCCCGCGCGGGCGCTTCCGGAGATCCGGATTCCTCCGGTGCTGATGCTGCTGGTGATTCTGGGCGCGCTGGCCGCGATGGCGCTGAGCCTGATGCTGCTCGGCCGCGCAGTGGGGATCGTGGTGTCCACGCGGCTTGCATGGACGCTGGTGGGGATCGGGATCGCGGTCAGCCTGCTCACCATGATGAGTGGACCGTGGGCACTGTGGCGAAAACTGCTGGCGTTGGGAACGGCATCGGCGGTGCCCGTCGTGGCCATCGCGGTGGCGTCACAACGCGCGGGTGGCCGTCCGATCCTCGCCTCCCTGCGCACGCTGTGGGTGGCGTCGGTGATCTCACTGGCCGGCGGGGTGCTGGTGGCGGCGTTGCTCTCCGGCTGGGAGTTCATGATGGCGGCCGATGTCTTCCTTGGGGTTAAACTGGCTCATCTACTCCCCGCGATCCTGGTTGCCATCGTGCTGGCGACCGCAGACCGCCCGCCGCAGCACTGGCGGGAGGGCGTGGCGCAGTTGTGGGCGTGGTCGTCGCGACCGTTGCTGTTCCGTTACGCAGCTGCGGCGGTTGTGGTGGGTCTGGCTGCGGTCATCCTGGTGGCGCGCAGCGGCAACTTCGGGCTGCCCGTCCTGCCGGTTGAAGAGCGCCTCCGCACGCTCACCGGAGACCTGCTGGTGGCGCGACCGCGGACGAAGGAATATCTGATCGGGCATCCCGGGCTCATGCTGGCGGCCGCCGCGGCCGCGGTAGGATGGCGCTTGGCGGTCGCCCCGCTGGCGGCGGTCGGCGCGATTGGGCAGGCTGGGATTATCAACAGTTTCTCTCATATTCACACCCCCTTGCTGTACACGGCCTGGCGCACGGTAAACGCGCTGGTGCTTGGGAGCCTTCTGGGCACCGCGGGGCTCGCCGTGGCACGCGTTGGGTGGGCCCTGGTGTCCCGCCCAGACCGGTCGTCACGGCGCAGACGCTAGCTTCATGCGCATCGTCGTCTCCGGCTACTACGGTTTCGGGAACGGAGGCGACGAGGCTGTGCTCGAGGCCATCGTCGGAGCGCTCCGTGCCCGCATTCCCCAGGCCCAGGTGGTGGTGCTGTCCGCAGCTCCAGACCAGACGAAATCGCTGCACGGCGTGGCCGGGGTGTCGCGCACGACCGGGGCGCTGCCCGCCATTGCAGGCGCGGACCTGTTCATCAGCGGCGGCGGGACCCTGATTCAGGATGCGACCAGCGCCCGCAGCGCACTATACTATTTAGGGCTCCTTGGACTGGCGACGGTCCTGGCCCGTGCGACGATGGTGTACGCGGCGGGGATCGGTCCGCTGCGGCGAGGCTGGCTTCGGATGTTGGCCACAGAGGTTCTTAACCGCGTCACCCTCATTACGGTACGGGATGAGGATTCCCGCAGGCTGCTCCAGGAATTGGCCGTACGCCGGCCCGTGCAGGTGGTCGCCGATCCCGCGTTCGCCTTGGACCCCGTTCCGGCCACAGAGGTCCGCGATCTTGTCGGTGTCCCCCGTGCCCCTCGCATCGGAGTGGCGTTGCGGCCCTGGCGCGACGGAGGTTTCCTCGAACCATTGGTGGATGGGTTGCGCGCGGCCTGCCGGGAGATAGGGGCAGAGGTCATCGCGCTCGCATTTCATCCAGAGCGCGATCTGGCGGTATGCGTGCAGGCCGCCCGTGCGATGGGTGGTCGCGCGCTGGCAGGTCTGTCCCCGCGCGAGATGATGGCTGTCGTGGGCGCTCTGGACCTGGTAGTGGGGATGCGGCTTCACGCGCTCGTGTACGCGGTGGCCTGCGGCGTACCACCTGTCGGGCTCTCCTACGATCCCAAGGTCGAAGGGTTGCTGACACGCGTCGGGGTGAGGCGGCTCCTTCCGCTGCCCTCACTCACCGCCGAAGGGGTCCGCCGAGAGGTGCGTGCCGCCTGGGACGAACGACACGCAGTGCGTGCTCGCCTTGCGGCGCAGGCGGTGTCGCTGCGGGAAGCCGCGTTGCGCGCCGCCGATCTTGCTTCGATTTTGCTGGCTTCCAGAGCCGGGGGGAAGGAAGGATAACAAAATTCGGCGTGCAGCCGCCCCAAGAGGGTGCAGAAGGAATTCACTGCGGGCATACGAAATAGTGGAAGTCCAATGGATCGGGTGGTGGTTGGAGCAGTGAGGGAGGCAGCCCCAATGCCGGAGGTGCTGAAGGTCGGGGCGGACTCGAAGCCCAAGGCCGTCGCGGGCGCTGTCGCGGCCGTGCTGCGGGAGAAGGGTTCAGTCGAGCTGCAGGCCGTTGGGGCAGGCGCTGTGAACCAGGCGGTTAAAGCGATCGCTATTACCAGGGGATTTGTAGCCCCTAATGGGATCGACATCATTACAATTCCTGCGTTTACCAAGGTCATGATTGACGGAGAGGAACGTACGGCCATCAAGTTTCTGGTCCAGCCCCGCTGACTGTTTCCCCTCAGCGCTTTCCACACGGGTCTCGTTACACGCTGCATCATCGGATGTCCTCGAGCCCTGCGGCCAGGCATGCCTGCCGGAGGGTGACTGGGGCGCATAACGTTTCGTGGTAAGGTAGAGACGGTATGGCGGACGGCGACGCCTACGGCGAACTGAAACTGTTCTGCGGCACCGCGAACCCCGCGTTGGGCGAGGAGATTGCTGCCTACCTGCACATCTCGCAGGGGCGGGTCAACATTACTCGATTCGCCGACGGCGAAATCTACGTGCGGTTCGAGGAGAACGCCCGCGGGGTGGATGCGTTTGTCCTCCAGTCGACCTGCCACCCGGTGAACGAGCACCTCGTGGAACTGCTGATCATGGTGGACGCGCTGCGGCGGGCGTCGGCCGGTCGGATTACTGCCGTGACGCCGTATTACGGGTATGCGCGCAAAGACAAGAAAGATGCCCCGCGCGAGCCGATCACCGGCCGCCTGGTGGCCGATCTGCTGATGACCGCCGGCGCAGAGCGCGTGCTGGCGGTGGATCTCCACGCCGGGCAGATCGAGGGATTCTTCAACATTCCCGTCGACCATCTCCGCGCCATGCCGCTGTTTGCAGACTATGTGCGGGAGAAGGATGTGTCCAACGCCGTGGTCGTGGCGGCGGACGATGGGGCTGTGAAGCGCAGCAAGGAGCTGGCGGACCGGCTGGACCTGCCGCTGGCCATCATCTTCCAGCGCCGGGTCGCCAAAGACGTCAAAGAGCCGGTGGAGATCGTCGGCGAGGTGGAAGGCAAGACGCCGATCATGATTGAGGACATCATCGACACCGCCGGCACGCTGTCGGGCGCCGTCGACGTGCTGATGCGCCGCGGCGCCCGCCCGGAGGTGTATATCTGCGCGACGCACGCCGTCCTGGCCGGTCCGGCCACCGAGCGCCTGGCGCGTCAGGAGATCCGAGAGGTCATTGTCACGAACACGATCCCCGTACCGCCGGCGAAGCATCTTCCGAAGATCATCGTGTTGTCCGCCGCGCCGCTGCTGGCGGAGGCGATCCGGCGGATCCACCTCAACCAGTCGGTGAGCATGCTTTTCACCTAGTGATTCGTGACTCGTGATTCGTGACTCGGAATTTCCAGACGGCTCGCATCGCTGAAGCGGCCGTTGTGACGCGCAACCCTCCTGGCGAATCACGACTTACGAATCACTAATCACCATGTCAATTCCTATCGGGAAAGTTCGCACCCGCTACGCTCCCAGCCCCACCGGGTATCTTCATGTCGGCGGCGCGTGGATGGCCTTCTTCAACTGGCTGTTCGCCCGCAATCAGGGGGGAACTTTCATCCTGCGCGTCGAGGACACCGATCGCAGCCGGTCAACGGAAGAGTACGAGCGTGCGATCCTGGAGGATTTCCGCTGGCTGGGGATTGACTGGGATGAGGGTCCCGACAAGGGTGGTCCCGTGGGTCCCTACCGCCAGACCGAACGGTTCCACCTGTACCGGCAGTATGCGCAGGCTCTGCTGGACCGGGGCGCCGCGTACCATTGTTATTGCACGCTCGAGGAACTGGAAGCGGAGCGGCAGCGCGCCCGGGCAGCGAAACGTCCGTACCGGTATTCCGGCCGCTGCAGGAACCTCACGCCCGAACAGCGCGCGGAATTCGAGCGTCAGGGCCGTCGTCCCACCATCCGGCTCCGCGTCCACGATGATGGGGAGACCATTGTGGTGAACGACCTCGTGCGGGGCCGCGTGGAGTTCGACCCCGAGCATCTCGATGATTACATCATCGTGCGCTCCGACGGGTCGCCACTGTACAATTTTGCCAACGTCGTCGACGACCACACCATGGCGATGACGCATGTCATCAGGGGGATCGAGCACCTCTCCAACACCCCCAAACAGTGGATCATGTACCGGTCGCTGGGATGGGACCCTCCCCAGGTCGCGCACCTCTCCAATATCCTGGGCACCGATCACAAGAAGCTAAGCAAGCGGACGGGGGACACGGCGGTGCGCGACTACAAGAGGGCAGGATTCCTGCCTGAGGCACTGGTGAACTTTTTCGCCCTCATGGCCTGGTACCCGGAGGAGAACCGCGAGATCTACTCTGTGCGCGAGATGATCGAGAAGTTTCGCCTGGAGGATCTGGGCAAGGCCTCGCCGGTGTTCGACATGACCAAACTCACCTGGATGAACGGCGTGTACATGCGCGAGCTGCTCCGCCGCGATCCGGACCGCGCGGTGGAAGCGTGTCTGGAGCCGCTGCGCAACGCAGGTCTGCTCGACGGTCAGGTCACCGCGGAGACACGCGCGTACATCCGCCAGGTTGTCGACGTGCTCGGCGACCGAATCAAAGTCGGCCGCGACATTCTGACCTATGGTGACTTCTTCTTTACCGACGCCGTGACGTACGAACCCGACGCGGTGAAGAAGTACTTCAGCCGGAAGGATGTGGCCACGACACTGGCCCAACTGCGGGAGCGCGTCGCGAAGGTAGACAGGCTGGATGCCACCACGGTGGAAAGCATTGTCCGCACGATGGCCAGCGAGCTACGCATCGAGAGCCGGGAGATCATTCACCCTGCCCGCGTGGCGCTCACGGGCAAAACGGCGGGTCCGGGATTGTTTGAATTGACCGCGTTGCTCGGCCGGGATCGCGTCATCAAGCGGCTCGACAGCGCCATTGACTGGATTCGCCGCCTCCCCTGAGGCTGGGCGGCGCGAAGGTTCTGCCGATCGGCATTGTCCTAGACGCTTCCTCGTCCCTCGCGTTTGGCCCAGGAGTCGCGCAGGCTCACAATGCGGTTGAATACTAATCGCTGCGGGTTCGCGTCCACCGGATCGCGCCAGAAGTATCCCAACCGTTCGAACTGATAGCGGAGCTCCGGCGGGTCGTGCAGCACGCTGGGCTCGACGTACCCCTCCACGACGGTGAGGGACCCCGGGTTCAGGGAGCCGCTCACGTCGCCGGCACCCGCTTCCGGGTCGGCCACGCTGAAGAGCCGGTCGTAGAGGCGCATCTCCGCCCTCACTCCGTGGTGCGCCGAGACCCAGTGGATCGTTCCTTTCACCGGGCCTCCCGCGGGAGGACGGCCCAGCGTTGCCGGATCATACGTGCACCGCAGTTCCACGAGGTTTCCCGCCGCGTCCTTCACGATGTCGTCGCAACGGATGACATAGGCGTGCCGCAGCCGTACTCGGCCGCCTGGGATCAGGCGATAGAACCCCTTGGGTGGATGCTCCAGAAAGTCGTCGCGCTCGATATACAGCTCTCTTGAGAACGGCACTGCCCGCGAGCCTTCGTTCGGCACGTCGTGCGGCCAGTAGGGCGCCTGGAGTTCCTCCACAGTCTGCTCAGCGAAGTTCGTCAGCACCACCTTCATTGGTCTGAGCACGGCCAGCACGCGCGGCGCGCGATAGTTGAGGTTGTCCCGGATGGCAGATTCGAACGTTGCGATATCCACGCGGCTATTGGCCTTGGCGACGCCGATGCGGTTCGCGAACTCTCGAATCGCCTCGGGAGTCACCCCGCGCCGACGGAGCCCGGCGATCGTGGGCATCCGTGGATCGTCCCAGCCCTTCACATGTCCGTCGTCCACGAGCTTGATGAGCTTGCGCTTGGAGAGGATGGTGTAATCCAGGTTGAGGCGGGCGAACTCATACTGGTAGGGGCGGGGGGATGCGGGAAGGCCGCACTTGCCGCGCAGGTTCTCCAGCAGCCAGTCGTAGATGGCGCGGTTGTTTTCAAATTCCAGCGTACAGATACTGTGCGAAATGCTCTCGATGGCGTCGGAGAGGGGGTGGGCGAAGTCGTAGAGCGGGTAGATGCACCAGGCATTACCCGTGCGATAGTGGGGGGCGTGGACGATCCGGTAGAGCACCGGATCGCGAAGTTTCATATTGGGGCTCCGGAGATCGATCTTGGCGCGCAACACATGCGCGCCCGAGGGAAATTCGCCTTTCCGCATGCGCGCGAAGAGGTCGAGATTCTCTGTCACACTGCGGTCGCGATAGGGACTCGGCCTGCCCGGTTCGGTGATCGTGCCCCGGTACGTGCCGATCTCCTCCTCCGAGAGACTGTCGACATAGGCTGCGCCCTCTCGGATAAGCTGCACGGCGCATTCAAACAGTCTTTCAAAGTAGTCTGAGGCGTAGCATTCCCGAGTCCACTGAAAGCCCAGCCACTGCACGTCTCGCTTGATGGCCTCGACGTACTCAAGGCTCTCGGTTTCGGGGTTGGTATCGTCGAAACGCAGGTTGCACTCCCCCCGGTAATCGAGGGCGAGGCCGAAGTTGAGCGCGATGGACTTTGCATGCCCGATGTGCAGGTAGCCGTTAGGCTCTGGCGGAAAGCGGGTGACCACCTTCGGGGAGCGGCCCTGTTGCAGGTCTCCGTCGATGATCTCCGTGATGAAGTTCGGGCTGACGTGCCGCCCTTCGGTTGAGATGTTCTTGGTCTCAGTCCTCATAGTGTCATTGAACCCTAGAATACACTGCCACCTTTCGCCGAAAAAGAGGGATGTCGCCGCAAGGGCCTGACTCCGTTCGGTCGGTCAAAGACTCCAGCTACCTGTCACGGTCGCCTGCTGGCGCTCGATTGCAGACCTCCGTCACGTCCTCGCCTATCCTCTGGACGAGTTCGCGAAGGCACTGCGAACTCGCCGAGGAGGCGGAGGCGATGAAGAACAGAGGGGTTGCAGTTCTGCTCACGTTCTGGATGGCCACGTCGGGGGCGCTGCTGCTCTCTTCGATGGCGTTTGGCGGCGGGCGTACCGAGGTTGAACAGATCGTCACACGTCCCTACGAGCGACTCACTGAGGTCATCCGAGAAGTCGAGCGTGCCGCACGCGACTTTCTGGGCGGCGGCGGTCGCGGGAGCGGCGGTGGCAGCGGCAGGGTCAGAGACTGCGGCTGTCTTTAGCGTAGGAAGAATTGTCAGCAAAAGGGGTGATGTGTCGTGAGGCACGGAGTTGTCGTCGCGCTGTGCGTCTTCGTGGTGGCGGCGGTGTTGCTGGCATCCTGGCCAGCTGAGGCGCTGTGCCCGCGTTTGAACCTCCGCGAGTGCCGGAAGAAGCCGGTGAAACCACCCCCCTCGCCGCTCCTGCGTATGGCCGGCGTGATATGAACAAGTATCCCCGGACCGGCCGCGCGCGTGTCCTGCGGCCGGTCCGGGGATCTGTCTGAGGGGGAGGTGAGCCGGATGAGAACGAAATGGCTAATCGCTGCTGCTGTGCTGCTGTCGCTTGCGCTTTTGCTGACCACGCCGCATCCTCTCCGCAGAATGGCGTCGCCCTTCGGCGACTTTGTCGGGGGTATGAAAGAAGGCGAAGCATATCATAAGGGATACGAGGAAGGATTCCGTGACGGAGCCTCGCCAGGAGGATTCAAAGAGGGTGGTGGCGGCGGAGGCGGTGGTAGAAGCGGGGCCGGGGGAGGCGGAGGTCGCGGGAGATTCCGCGACTGTGCATGTCTTTGATCCCCAGCTACGATAATTTGGACCGCTGCCGGAACCCACGTTCCGGGTCCCAGGTCATGATTCGCTGTTTGCCCCCTCCAAAGACGAGGTATGCGACCCGCTCGATATCCACAGAGAAAAGGTGATATGAAGGTTCGTCCGGTGCCCAATTGATTCGCGCCCGGATCCTATCGCGAAACGCCGCTCGGAGCCCCGCATTCTGTACATCTACCGCGTTGCCGTAGAGTTTTATATCACCGTCGGTGCCTTCCCGGTTGCACGTTACGCTGTGCACGACGAGGCGGGGGTCGCGAAGGAGGTCAATCGCCTTGGTCGAGTGCCACATCATGCCGAGAAACAGATGGCCCGCCGCAATGTCGACCTCGCACGGGCTGATCCGCGGCCAGCCGTCTTTCCGCAGCGTGCCGACCATCGCGAGCTGGTCTCGGGTGAACCGCGCCCGGGCCACTTCTGCGAGCTTAGGACACGATTTGGAGAACTCCTCCCAACGCACTACCTCTGCCTCCTATATTTCGAGGGAACGCTGGGAATCGTCCTACCGCTTTTTCAGACTCACTCCCATGACTGCGGACCAGGGAATGAGTCTGGTCTGGTTATCCTCCTCGACGTGCAACCCGTACTCCTGTACCGTTAGCCTGCCGGTCCTCAAGATGATGGTGCCTTGTGCGCGCTCAATACTGACCTCCATATACTCATCCTCTGTCGCCTTGCCCGGTTGAGTGCCGACGCGGACCGTCATGGGACTGACCTCCTCCTCAGACATGGATTTATCAGCTGGTTCGGGTGCCCCACGTCGCTCCGCTCCCTCGGGGCAAATTTGCAGGCCCGGCAGAAGTTGCCGGACCTGCAAATTTGGCTGGGGGAGGAGGATTCGAACCCCCGCTAACGGGTTCAGAGCCCGTCGTCCTACCACTAGACGATCCCCCAGCGCAGAACCTACTTCATTATATTATGAAGTAAAATTCTACACCGTCAATTGCATGGAAGATTTCGTGCGATGTAGTTCCCGTGTGCGTCGTGAAACGGCTCACGCCCGTCTATCACTCGCGCGCGTAGGGTACGGTGATGGCGGAGGCCTCATCTTCATCGTCCCCCCGACAACCGCCTGAACGGCAGCGCCTGCGTGTCCTCTTACCTGTAATGGGGGCGCGGATGGTAGGCGTGCGGCCGCCGGGTGAGGCTCCGGGAGTGAACTATGTATCGGCCCAAAGTGGGGGAACGAATCATGCTGGAGCTACTGCCCTCCGGTGAATCCTATTCCAGCGAGGTGCAGGCGGTCGACGATGGCGCGATGCGGGTGGCTTCCGCCATGCGGGGACAGGACCTGCCCGCACCGGGCTCAGCGGTGCGCATCACCTTCGTGCGCAAGGACGGTATTTACGAGGAGCATGGGACGATCGCAGAGGTCGCCCGCGAATCCGAGGTGCACCTGACCATCGCTCTCGCCGGCGAGATCGCCCGGACGCAGCGCCGGGACTTCATCCGGAAAGATGCCAGCCTCAACACCGACCTCAGCGTGCGCGGGCAGAACTACCGCGGCGTGACGAAAGACGTCAGCGGCGGAGGCGTCAGCCTGCTGTTCAACGAAGGTCCACCGTTTGCCCAGGATGAGGAGTTCGACATCCTCATGAATGTCCCCGACGGACGACTGCCCATCCGGGCGCGCTGCCAAACCAAGTATGTGCGAGAGATCTTGCGGGGATCGCGCTGGCTGGTGGGCAGTCAGTTTACCGCGATCGCTGACGAAGATCGTCAGCGGCTGGTCCGTTTTGTCTTCCGGTTGGAACTTGCGCAAAAGCGTGCCGTGGGCAAACGCTAACTCGGTCGATGGGAAATCTACCGGGAGGCTGAAACCACTTCAGGTTTGAGTACCCCAATGAAGGGCAGATTGCGATACAGTTGCCGGTGGTCCAGCCCGTAGCCCACCACGAATTCGTCCGGGACCTCAAACCCGCGATATTGAATCGGCAGCGTGTCTACGATGCGCCGCGCCGCTTTGTCGAGCAGCGTGCAGATGTTCAGACTGGCCGGATCGCGTGCTCGCAACGTGCGCAGCAGATAATCGGCGGTCAGGCCGGTGTCGATGATGTCCTCGACCAGGAGCACGTGCCGCCCGGTGATCTTCTCGTCCAAGTCTTTGATGAGGCGGACCGCGCCGGTGGATGCCGTTTCGTCACCGTACGACGTGATGGCCATAAAGTCGATGGTGATCGGGATGGTGATGGCGCGGGAGAGATCGGCCATGAAGTACAGTGCGCCCTTCAGGACGCTCACCAGGAGCGGCGCCGTCGCCGCATAGTCACGCGAGATCTGCGCGGCCATCGCACGGATGCGATCCTGAATCTGGGCCTCGGTAAACAGGACCCGGGCGATGTCGTCGGCGAGAGCCATCAGACGGACGGCGTGCGGGCGGCGGCCTTGGCCAGGCCATACTTGAGGAGCAGACTGCGGTAATCGCGACCGTAGAAGATCTTCACGCGAATATTGGGGTACAGTTCGCGGAGCCGGCGGAGTTTGCGGTTCTTCTTGGTCACGAGGCTTTGCTTGAGTGTGGTGAGTTCGATGTACAGGTCGATCTCAGGCAGATAGAAGTCCGGGTTGAAGCTCTCCACGACCCGACCCTGGTCGTCCCGCTGCAGCGGAAAGCTCCGAGGTTCGTATTCCCACCGGATACCGTAAAAGTCCAGGAGCCGGGCGAACTCAGCTTCACTTTCGTGCGCGAAGCGGGGGCGTGTCGTCGCAGCGTCGCCCTGGTCTTTGCGGTCAGCCACCGAGTGGGTTTCACCCTCCTCATCCCGCGCCGTGGTGGGCGGGCCACACCCCGTCCGGCCGTCGGGCGGAGCAGCGCCCCACGGCGGCCGGATATTTGCGTTCAGTATACCGACGTCCCCTAGGTGATGCAAGCAGAGGAGTCCCTACCGGGCCGGAGAAGTCACCTAAGATATTAAGGAGATGGCCGTGGCCGAGTCCACCCCGATCCCGGAAGCCGACTTGAACCGGTGGCTGACGCAACTGCGCAGCAACGATGTGACGCTGCGCAGCGATGCCGCGCATCAGCTCGGCAAGCTGGGCGACGAGCGGGCTGTCCCGGCTCTAGTGGAAGCGCTCTCGGACTCTGACGAGTACGTGCGCAAGAGCGCCGTGACGGCGCTGCGCCGGATTGGCGGACCTGCGGCGATGGAGGGACTCCGGCAGGCGCTGGCCGACCGGTCCGAGCAGGTCGTGCTCCAGGCGGTCAACGGCCTCCGAGACATGCGCGACCGTGAGGCCGTGGAGCCGCTGATCCGTGTGCTGACCCGCCGCGAGCGGTCACTGCAGCTGGCGGCCACCGATGCGCTGATCCGCATCGGGGCTGATGCGGTCGGACCGCTCATGGAAGCGTTCAAGGACCGGGCTCTCCGCCGGCGCATCGGCAACCAGATCTGGAAAATCCTGGTGGACATGGGAACGAAGTCTATTGATCCGCTCCTGCAGATGTTGACCGACGAGAACCAGTACGTCCGACTCACCGCCATTTCTGTCCTGGGACGCATCGGGGACCGCCGGGTGGCCGCCCCGCTCGTGCACCTGTTCCTCGACGACCCACGCATGCAGGAGGCGGTCGTCACCACGCTGGCCCGGCTGGAAGAGCGCAAGGTCATCGAGCCGCCGGGGTCCCATGCGGCCGACCGGGAGATCTTCCTTCCTAAGGATGTGGTGGATGGGTTTCTGGGCCGCCCGCGCGAAGAGGTAACGAAAGTTCTCACCGAGGGGCTGGAGAATCCCAGCGCGAAGGTGCGGCGGTTCGCGCTGAAGTCGATCTACGCGCTGTTTGGCGAGACGGCACTCGACCACCTCGTGGCTGCGTTGCAGGATGAGGACATCGACGTCAAACGGCTGGCCATCAAGATCCTTGGTAAGATGCGCAACAAGCGGGTGATCGATCCGCTCCTCCAGCTCATCCTGCACGATGGTGAGCAGGTCGAAGAAGCCGCCTGGAACACCCTGAAAGTGCTGACCGACCTGCGGGAATATGATGAGCTGCGTGCTCGCGTCGCCAAGGAGCGAGCCGGCGGTCGGCCGGCGGTGCGGAAATACGCGAAGTCGAAGGACGTGTCGCCTGACTGGTGGCGCGAGCAGGACTAACTAGCGCGGTCGCGTTGTGGCGCGGTCGCGTTGTGGCGGACCTACAGTGACCAGTAGTCAGTGACCTGCGGCCGGAACGCTGGCTGCTCATTGACCGCTGGTCACTTTATCATCCATGGATCGGACGATCGGCCAGACCGTGGTCAAGGTCGAACGCGGCGACATCACCACGATGGCGGTGGACGCCATCGTCAATGCCGCCAACAACTATCTGTGGATGGGCGGCGGCGTGGCCGGCGCCATTAAGCAGGCGGGCGGTGCTGAGATCGAGCGGGAGGCCATGGGGAAGGGCCCGATAGAACCCGGCGATGCCGTGGTCACCGGCGCCGGGCGGTTGCGCTGCCGGCACGTCATTCACGCTGCCACAATGGCACAAGACCTGATGGCCAGTGCGGATCTGATCCGTCGCGCCACGCGCAGCAGCCTCCGCCGGGCTGACGCGCTGAAGCTCGCCTCTCTCGCCTTCCCGGCGCTGGGCACCGGCGTCGGAGGGTTTGGAGTCCGCGATGCTGCGCAGATCATGGTGGATGAAGTCGCTGGCCACCTGGGCGCGACGACGACGTTGCGCACCGTGGTGTTTGCCGTGGTCAGTCCCGACGCAGAACAGGCCTTTGCCGACGCCCTCCAGCACGTTGAAACGTCCGGACGTTGACACGCCAGGGGAGGACGCTTTCGGTGTCGCCCCAACGTCTCAATGCTCCAACGTTTCAACGGTAGTGCTGCCATGCGCGTGCTGATCACCAACGACGATGGCATCGCATCTGCGGGCCTACAGGCGCTCGTGGGGGCCTTCGAATCGGTGGGCGAGACGTTCGTCGTGGCTCCGGAGCGAGAGCGCAGCGCCACCGGTCACGCCATTACGCTGCACAAACCCCTCCGCGCGCACGTCGTCACAGCTCCCGGATCGTCGGCACATGCCTGGGCGACCAACGGCACCCCGGCCGATTGCGTGGCGCTGGGGATGCTCGAACTGTTGCCCGCCAGGCCGGACGTCATCCTCTCCGGCATCAACGTCGGACCGAATCTGGCGCGTGACCTGACATACTCCGGTACCGTCTCCGGTGCCATGGAAGGCGCGATCTTTGGAGTGCCCAGCATCGCGATCTCGGTGGGTTCGTTTCGCAATCCCACGTTTACGGTCGCTGCGGCATTTGCCGTCGAACTGGTGCGTGCGATTCTCCTCCATGGGTTGCCAGAGGATACTCTCCTCAACGTCAACGTGCCAAACCTGCCTCCAGAGCGAATCGCCGGCGTGTCGATTACGCGCCAGAGCGCGAAGCGGTTCGTCAGCCGGCTGGAGAAGCGCGTGGATCCCCGTGGTCGCACCTACTACTGGTTGACGGGAGACCCTTCGCCGGCGGAAGACCTTGAGGGAACCGACACCTGGGCCCTCAGCCGCGGTCATATCTCCGTGACGCCCATCACCTTGGATATGACCGACGATCGCGCGGCTACGGCGATGCGCACCTGGAATCTTCCCTGGCGGCCGGCACGCGACGAACCATGAACCAGTCGCTGCGCTCCGGTTCACGGCCCGAGCGCGTTTTGAAAGTCGGCAGGCCCTGAACCCGAGCGGCGCGAGTGGTTCGGGCTAAAGGAAAAGCTTCCGGAATCTAGAACCCCATCCACCGACGTCAGCGTCGCAGCATTAGTCGCACCCTTTCGTCGGAGCAGCGTATGGTCCAACTCGACGGCGTCACGAAGGTCTTTCCAAACGGTGTTGTAGCCCTTCGCCAGGTCTCCCTCCGTATTGAGCCGGGGGAGTTTGTTTTTGTGGTCGGACCCACCGGGACCGGCAAGTCCACTCTCCTGCGCCTGGTCTACCGCGATGAGCTCCCCACCTCCGGTCGTGTGGTCGTCTACCGCCGGGACATCAGCCGCCTGCGCAGCCGGGGCGTGGCCTTGTTGCGCCGCAGGCTCGGCGTTGTCTTCCAGGATTTCAAACTCCTGCCCGCCCGCACGGCTTACGACAACGTGGCCTTTGCGCTGCGCGTGATCGGCACACCCTCGCCAGAGATCCGGCCCCGGGTCCTGCGCGCCCTGGCTCTGGTCGGTCTCGATGATCGGGCCACTGCGATGCCGGTTGAACTATCCGGCGGTGAGCAGCAACGGGTCAGCATTGCGCGCGCCATCGTGAACGACCCCCCGCTGCTGCTGGCCGATGAGCCGACGGGGAACCTCGATCCGGGCTCGTCGTGGGAGATCATCCAGCTTTTGTCGCAGATCAATATGCGCGGGACGACGGTGATCGTCACCACCCACAACAAGACGATCGTCGACGTCCTACGCCGGCGGGTCATCCAGCTGGCCGGGGGACAGGTGGTGCGGGACCAAATCCACGGCCTCTACGCGGTAGAGGCCTGAGGCTGAGGTGAGCAGTGCGCACGCGCCTCGTGGCCGAGCAGGCCATCTATTTCACCGCTGAAGCGACCGCCAGCTTCCGCCGCAACGGACTGATGACGATCGCCGCCGTGACGACGGTCGTGGTGGCGTTGCTGGTGGTCGGGACCGCGGTGGTCCTGGGACTCAACCTGTCGCACCTGGCAGCCACACTGGAGTCGGAGGTGGCGGTGGTCGCCTTTCTCCACGACGGTCTGACGGCACCTGAGACGGCTCGTGCCCAGCGTGCCATCGCGGCGTTGCCCGAGGTGGCGTCGGTGCGATTCGTGAGCCGCAGCGAAGCGCTGCGACGCCTCACGATTTGGAGGCAGCCAACCCGCTCCCTGACTCGCTTGAAATCCGCCTCCGCGATCCTCTGCGCAGCAAGGCCTTCGCCGGGATTGTCGCCGGTGTGTCAGGAGTTGAGGACGTGACCTATGGGGCACAGGTGACGGATCGACTACTGGCTCTGACCCGTGGGGTGCGGATGCTGGCCGCCCTGCTGACGCTGTTCCTTGGGGCCGTCGCGTTGATCGTCGTCGTGAACACGATTCGGTTGACCGTCATCGCCCGCCGCCGGGAGATCGAAATCATGCAACTGGTGGGGGCCACGCGCTGGTTCATCCAGTGGCCGCTGCTGCTGGAGGGGATCCTGGAAGGCGCAGCGGCTGCGGCCATGGCCACGGTGGTCCTCGCGGGGTTGTATACGCTGGGCGCGATGCGGATCAGCAGCGCACTGCCGTTTCTGCCGCTGGTGTCAATCGCCGAGGCGCTGCGGACGGCAGCGACCGTCCTGTTCGCCGCGGGAGTCATCGTGGGAGCGACCGGCAGTATGATCGCGGTGCGCCGGTTCGTCACACCATGAAACGGGCGATCCTCCCCCTGATGGTCGCGCTGGTACTGTCGGCCCCGCCCTACACCAGCTGGGTGGGGGGAGGGTCGGCGCAGGCGGCGGGGCTGCAGGAGGTAGAGTACCGGCTGAAGCAGGTCCTCACGGAGCTGTCCGAGCAGCGCAACAGGCTGCGTCTGGTGCACCGCAAAGAGCGTCACGTGCTCAGGGAACTGGAAGGCATCGACCGGACCAAGGACCAGGCGGAGCGGAAACTGACAGAACTGGAGGCGGATTACCAGGAGACGCAACTCCGCGCGAAGGAAGTCTCCGTGCAACTGCAGCGTGCCCAGGAGAGGCTGACCGCACGTCGCCGGGCGCTCGGCGGTCGGCTCCGGGACATCTACAAATACGGACGAACCGGCTATGCCGACGTCCTGTTGGGCTCAGATGACTTCGCCGCGTTCGTGACGCGCTGGCAACTCATCTCCACGATCGTCCACGCCGACACGGAGGCTCTTGACGCGCATGCCGCCGACATGGCCCGCTACCATCGGCTGCAGGTGACCCTGGCCCAGGACCAGGCCTACCTGCGAACGCTCACCGCACACACCGAGGCCCGCCAGCGCGAAATCACTGCGACCGAGCTGGCCAAACGTGAGATGTTGGAGCGTCTCCAGGTCGAGCGCGCCGCGTACGAGCGCGTGGTGCGCGAGTTGGAGAAGAACTCCAAAGATCTCGAAGCGATGATCCGAAAGGCTCAGATCCCGCCGCGGCGGCCCACGATGGCGGAGGCGCACATCCGGTTTGCCTTCCTCTGGCCCACACGCGGCCTATTCACATCGGGGTTTGGGATGCGTCGTCACCCGCTGTTCGGCATCTGGCACTTGCACACCGGAGTCGACATCGCGACGGCCTGGGGAGCGCCGGTCCTGGCCGCGGCCGAGGGTCGCGTGATTTACGCGGGATGGTTCGGCGGGTACGGGAAGATCGTGGTGATCGACCACGGGGAAGGCATTTCCACGCTCTACGGCCACCTCTCCAACCTGCTCGTGGTCGCCGGCGACGACGTGCGGCGCGGCCAGCCGGTCGGCCGCGTGGGGAGTACCGGGTTCTCTACAGGTCCACATCTGCACTTTGAGGTCCGCATCAACGGCCGTCCTGTAAATCCAACGAGCCTGTAACCAATATGGCGAACGAGGCGAACGTAGCGAACAAAGGGAACACGGCGAGCAAGCAAACAGTATGCACCAGTTTCCCCATGTTCGCCGTGATCGCCTTATTCGCTCTTCCCCTGTGCGCGTAGTAGAATAGGTGGGACTCCACGGCGGGCATCGCGTGGGCGAGGTGTGCATGGGCGGCCGACGGCAATTTGTCGCAATCGCGCTGGTGCTGGTACTTGCGGCCGCCGCCGGCTTCGTGTGGGCCGCAATCAGACCGCGCGGTCAGGCAGCCGACGTACGCGCGCAGGGCCAGTCCCTGCTCGACGCCACCGCGAGAGAAATCCGCACCAAGTTCATCGTGCGCTCGATCAACGAAACGGAAATCTACGAGGGGGCCGGCAGGGGGCTGCTGGACGCCGCGGGTCCGGCATGTTCGCGGCTGATCGGCACCAGCCCCGCCCCGCCGGCGGCCGACGGGCGACAACGCATCGCCGCGCTCGTGGATGAGGCAACCCAGCGCTGCACCACGCCGCGGCCTGATCCCCAACGGCTGTACTTCGGCGCGGCCAAGGGCATGCTGGACTCGCTGGGCGATCAGTACACGCGCTTCATGGATACCCGCGCGTTCGATGAGTTCAAACAGGATTCGCAGGGGTTCTTCTTCGGTATTGGCATCTTCATCGATCTCAAGGATAAGCATCTCATCGTGGTGCAGCCCATTTCCGGTACGCCGGCGGCCCGCGCCGGCTTGCGCGCGGGTGACCGCATCACGGAGATTGACGGCGCCTCCACGGATGGTATGGCGCTGCAGGAGGCGGTTGTCCGCATCCGCGGTCCAAAGGGGAGCTCCGTCCACCTCGTCATTCTGCGCGGTGGTCGGGCGGTGGCCGTGACGATCGTCCGGGACCGCATTGAGATCGTGGCCGGGGAGGGGGCCGGGTCCCTCGATGAAGCGACCCGGGCCCGGTTGGACGATGCCGGCATCGGCTATGTCAAACTGGTCACGTTCAACGAGAACACAGAACTCGCATTCCGGCGGCTCTTTGAGCGTGCGAAGCAGTCTGGAGCCCGGGCGCTGATCCTGGACCTGCGCAGTAACGGCGGCGGGCTGCTGGACGTTTCGCTGCGGGTGGCCGATTGGTTCGTCCCGGCAGGTCAGGCGCTCGTCCACACCGTTGACCGCGACGGCCGCAAGGAGACGGAACGCGCCACGCGGCGCGTCAAAGTTGAGGTGCCCGTGGTTGTCCTGGTGAATGAATTCACCGCCAGCGCTTCTGAGATCGTTTCCGGCGCGCTGCAGGATCACCGTGTCGCCACGCTGGTCGGTGTGAGGACCTTCGGGAAAGGCGTGATTCAAACGATTGTCGATCTCCCGATGGGATCGGGGGCGGCGATCACCACCGCCAAGTACCTTACCCCATCCGGTCGGGACATTCACGGGAAAGGACTTTGGCCCGACGAGTTCGTCGGCGCCACTGAAGATACGGTGCGCCTGCGGTTCCACGGCCAGCCGGACGACGCCATCGAGCAGCAGCTCCAGCAGATGCGGGCCGCGCAACTGGCCAGGGCGATCGAGATCCTTAAGAAGAAGCTGAGCCGCAGTCTCCACAGGCTCCCCACCGTGCCGCACGCCGTGGCTGCGCCTCCTGCCGCATGGCATGGGGCGGCGGCAGCCGCGTAACACGTCCACCCTGCGCATGGCCAGACGACGATTGCGCCTGCGGTCGGCAACGGAACGGGCGGCGGCGTTGGTGGCCGCAGTCGTCGTCGCCGGGGTGCTCTTGGGCGTGGGGCTGTCTCAGGGATGGTGGCTCGGGCAGTCCGCGCCGCCAGCCGGTCCACTGGCGATCCCCGCGTCGAGGGACGTCGCGGTTGACGACGCCGCGATCGACGCCGGCGTGCGCGCCGCGTTGGACCGCGCCGCCACGGTCGTCAAGGTTGCCACGTCGTCCCGGCTCATGCGGGAGCGCGGGCAGGTCTATCAGTGGACGGCGCGGACCGTGGATATCAAGGCCCGCAGCCGAGTCACGGACCTGTCGCGCCAGATCGGACAGCAGGTGGCGCCCGCTGGTGGGCAGATCTTGGAGCAGACCCCCACGTTCATTCGGATCGGGGTGCGACGCGCCGGGCTCGACCTTGTCACCCACGACATCCAGCTCATCCCATTCGTCCCCGCCGCACGTGTGGCCATCTTGTTCGACGACGCCGGCGGCAGTCTCGAGCAGTTGGAACCCATTCTCGCCCTCGGTCGGTCGGTGACCGTCACAGTCTTGCCGGGACTGCGTTACTCACGCGAGGTCGCGGCGCGGGCGCAGGAAGGCGGGCTGGAGGTCCTCCTGCACCTTCCCATGGAGCCTGAAGAGCGCGGTCTCGCGCTTGGTCCCGGCGGGATCACCACGGGGATGAGTGACGTGCAGATCGCGCAGGTCGTCGCGACCGACCTGAGTCAGGTGCCCGGGGCCATCGGCCTCAACAACCACATGGGTTCGAAAGCCACCGCCGACGAGCGTGTAATGCGGGCTGTTCTGCAAGAGGTCAAATCACATGGATTGATCTTCGTCGACAGCGTCACCGCGCCCCAATCGGTCGGCATGCGGCTCGCCATGGAGATGCAGATCCGCACCGCGTCACGGTCCGTCTTCCTGGACAATCAGAATAAGGCGGATGCCATCCGGGCGCAGATCCAGCGGCTCATCATCCTGGCGCTGGAGCGGAAGGACGTCGTCGCCATCGGCCACGCCACGCGGTTGACGCCGCGCGTGCTGAAAGAGATGCTGGTGGAATTTGACCGCCATGATATCGAGCTGGTGCCGGTGTCGGCGCTGGTGAAGTAGGCCGAAGGCTTAATCCGCTTCCCCTCGCCCGTGGGGAGAGGGGAAGGGTGAGGGGGAAAGGACCACCACTGCAGTGCGCGAATTCGCAACGTAGGCGAGATTTCCGTTAGGAGGGAAGTCGATGACAGCCCAGGCAGCAGTCATTACCCCCAAGGAAGACCCCTGGCAGATGGCATTGCGGCAGTTCAACATTGCGGCCGACCAGCTGCCGCTGAAGCGGGGCATCCGCGAGCTTCTCGCGTACCCGAAGCGCGAGCTCACCGTGAACTTCCCGGTCAAAATGGACGACGGCTCCGTGCGAATCTTCACGGGGTACCGGGTTCACCACAGCACCGTCCTGGGGCCGACCAAGGGTGGGATCCGCTACCATCCCGACGTCACGCTGAACGAAGTGCGGGCGCTGGCGATGTGGATGACGTGGAAGTGCGCCACCGTCGGCCTCCCGTACGGGGGCGCCAAGGGCGGCGTGGTCGTGAATCCTAAGGAACTGTCCCGCGAAGAATTGGAGCACCTCACCCGCCGGTACGCGACGGAGATTGGCATTCTGATGAGTCCCGAAGGGGACATCCCCGCGCCGGATGTGGGCACGAACCCGCAGATCATGGCATGGATCATGGATACCTACAGCATGCACCGGGGATACTCGACCCCGTCGGTCGTGACCGGGAAGCCGCTGGCGATCGGTGGATCCTTTGGCCGCATAGAGGCGACTGGGCGAGGCGTGACTTTCGTGACGCGGGAAGCCACGCGGCACCTGGGCATGCCGCTCGCTGGGGCGAAGGTTGCCGTCCAGGGATTTGGGAACGTGGGCGCCGTTGCGGCGTACCTGTTGCACGACCAGGGGTGCTCGATCGTCGCCGCCAGTGACTCTTCGGGGGGAGTGCACAATCCAAAAGGCCTGGACCCTCGGGCGTTGGTGAAATTCAAGGAAGACCGCGGCTCGGTCACCGGCTTCCCCAGCGCCAATCGCGTCACCAACGAGGAACTGCTCGAGGTCTCCTGCGACATCCTGGTGCCGAGCGCACTGGAAGCCCAGATTACGGCAAGCAACGCCGGCAAAGTCAAGGCCCGGCTTGTCGTGGAAGGGGCCAACGGCCCGATTACACCTGATGGCGACGAGGTGCTCGAGGCGCGCAACGTTCTGGTCGTCCCCGACATCCTGGCCAACGCCGGCGGGGTCATCGTCTCCTACTTCGAATGGGTGCAGGGACTGCAACAGTTCTTCTGGACAGAGGAAGAGGTGAACCAGAACCTTGAGCGGATCATGGTCCGCAGTTTTGGGCAAGTGCTGCGCGGCTCGCTGGACCGCAAGGTGTCCATGCGTACTGCCGCCCTCATCCGCGCCATCGAGCGAGTGGCCGACGCTCTAATGACGAGGGGGATCTACCCCTAGACCGAGTCTTCCCAGTCTCCCCGGTCTTCCCTGTCTTCCCGGTCCCAAAGCGCCCGAGGTGCGCGGGAACGAGCCTCGAGCTCTCAGACGTTTGAGCATTAGACTGGGTAGACTGGGAAGACCGGGTAGACCGGGGAGACCGGGGAGACTGTCTTTTGAAGGGGGAGGAGTAGGTAGGGGTGCGGCGAACCTCTTATCCCGCCCTGAAGGGTCAGAGTGTCTATGCGTGTGCGGGCCTGCCGGTGCGGCACCGCGGATCGAGGAGAAGGGGGTGAGCGCCAGCACGGCGGTGTCGCAGTTCTGAAGTTGCTCACCGTGGGCGTTCAGCCCGAACCGATACGTAAAGGGGGAAGAGATGCGAATGAAGCGCTTGCAGATTCTGATGACATTGACGGTCGCGCTACTGCTGGCAGCCGGTGCCTATTTCGTCCCTGCGGCTCCCGCGGCGACGATGGGACCAGTGACCGACCCGGTCGGTGTGGTGAAGGTGAACAAAGGGCAACCGGTCACCATCGCTTACTGGTTGGTGGTGGCTGGGCCGGACGCATCCCTGGGCGTTGACAGCCGGCGCGGTATTGAGATCGCCGTCGACGACAAAAAGACGGTCTTGGGTTTCCCGATCAAGTTGATCGGCGAGGACTCAGGCTGCAACGCGGAAGGCGGGGTCACCGCGGCGACGAAGCTCGCCTCCAATCAGGATATCGTCGCAGCGATCGGCAGTAGTTGTAGCAGCGAGGCGGTGCCTGGCGCGCCGATCTTGTGGAAGGCC
Source organism: Candidatus Segetimicrobium genomatis (assembly GCA_005882335.1). GTDB lineage: Bacteria > Sysuimicrobiota > Sysuimicrobiia > Sysuimicrobiales > Kaftiobacteriaceae > Telluricultor. The sequence continues at coordinate 60,582 of VBAP01000009.1, read as the reverse complement.
GGCATCGTCACGGTCTCGCCATCCAACACTGCTCCCAAACTGACCGCAGCGGATCGCGGTCTTGATTTTGACGGCTACCTGCGCACGGCCCACAACGACCTGGTGCAGGGCAGAGTCGCGGCGGAGTTTGCGCGGAAGTCGCTGAAGGTCGGCAAGGCGGCCACCATCCACGACGGCAGCCCGTACGCAGAGGGGCTTGCCAATGCCTTTGCCGATAACTTCAAGAAGCTCGGCGGGACGATTACCTCCCAGGAGGCCATCTCGCCGACCGACACCGACATGCGTCCGGTGCTGACCAAGATCGCCGCGGGCAAGCCGGACCTGGTCTATTACCCGATCTTCATTGCCGCGGGTGGCTTCGTGACCCGCCAGGCGAAGGAAGTGGCCGGGTTGCAGAACGTGAAGCTGATGTCGGCGGACGGGACCTTCTCGCCGGATTTCTACAAAGCGGGGGGCGATGCCGTCGTCGGTATGTATCACACGAGTCCCGACCTGACGGAAGGGGCGCTGGGCACGCGGTATACGGCGTTCCTGGCGAAACACAAGAAGAAGTATGGAGAGAACGTGCTGTCGGCCTTCCACGCCCACGCCTATGATGCGGCCATGATCATCTTCTCGGCCATCGAGAAGGTGGGGAAGAAGGATGCCGCGGGCAACCTCTACATCGGCCGCAAGGCGTTGCGAGATGCGCTGTTTGCGACCAAGGGATTCAGGGGCGTCACCGGCACGATCACGTGCAACAAGTTCGGCGACTGCGCTGATCCGAAGATCGCCGTGTACATCAGCAACTCCTCGGATCCAGCGAAGTGGAATCCGGGGGAGGAGCCCAAGAAGATTTACCCGTAGGGCAAGGACCCTCGGACGACGTCTGGGGGGATGAGCTGGGGCATCGCCTCTGGCTCATCCCCCTGTTCGTGGCGTCGCGAGTTGCAGCCCCGCCCCCCTTGGGCGGGGTGTGTCGTACTGCAGACGAGGAGGTCCAATGGCGGCGACGCTTGTGGCCGCACGCATCCAGCGGAACTGGCTCCAACGGCTGTCCGTCATCGACATTTTCCTGTGGGCCTTCCGCGTGGCCGTCCTCGCTGCCGTGGTCGTCGGGACGTTCCGCACACTTTACTCGGGTCGATATGCGGGAGAAGTCTGGATCGACTTTGTGGTCTTCGGTGTTTCCCAGGGTAGTGTCTATGCGTTGATCGCGCTAGGCTACACCATGGTGTACGGCATCCTGCGCATGATCAACTTTGCCCATGGAGACATCTTCATGTGCGGGGCCTACACCGCCTACTATGCTGCGAGTGCCCTCTATCGCGCCGGCGTCTTCAATCGCCAGCCGCTGTTGAGTCTGGCGATTATTCTGGCGGTGGCCATAACCGCATCCACGTCCGTGGCCCTGCTTGTAGAACGGGTCGCCTACCGCCCGCTGCGGCGGGCGCCCCGCCTCGTGCCGCTGATCTCAGCGATCGGAGCCTCATTTTTCATCGAGTACGCCGTGCGGGGGCTGTACGGCTCGGGCTTCCAGGCCTATCCGGAGTTTGAGGTTTTCAAGGGGAAGTGGAACTTTTTCGGGATCGGCATTCTGCGGACGCAGGCCGTGGTCATAGCGGCCACGGTGATCTTGATGGGGTTATTGTACCTGTTTGTGATGCGTACGAAGACCGGCACGGCGATGCGGGCTGTGTCCGAGGACAGGGAAGTGGCCGCGTTGATGGGGATCAACGTGGACCGTGTCATCGTGATCACGTTTGCCGTGGGCGCCGCCGCGGCCGGCGCCGCCGGTGTCCTGTACGCACTCGTTTTCAAGCAGGTGCACTTCTTTATGGGATTCTATCCGGGCATCAAAGCATTCACGGCGGCGGTGCTGGGCGGCATCGGGAACATTCCGGGCGCGATGCTGGGAGGGCTGTTCCTGGGCCTCTTCGAGTCCGTGGGCCCGATCCTCGTGCTCGATGGGCTCGGGATCGTGGCTCCGTATCAATTGAAAGACGTCATCGCCTTCACCATGCTGGTCATGGTGCTGATCTTCCGCCCCTCAGGGATCCTGGGGGAGCGGCTGGCAGGAAAGAAAGCGTAGGGGCGTTGATGGAGCCTACGGCGAAGACGGCGCGAGGCCTCTGGCGGTCGGTCGTGCAAACTGGGGCGCTGTGGGGCGCCGGGGCGATCTTCCTGGCTCTGGTGGGTCTGGTAGAGGCCGTGTCCCACCGCCAGATTGTCGCCGGCGTGCTCTCGCTGGCGTATGCGTTGCTCCTCCTGGCGGGGCTGGGCGCGGGAATACAGGTCTCCCGCCGCTGGGCGGGCACGGCGGCGTGGCAACGGATTGTGGGGGGCGCGTTGGCCGGCGCTCTTGTGGGCGTGGCGGTGGGATTGCTTGTTGTCGTCGGCCGGTCGGTCAATCTCCGCATCATGTTGATCAACGCGTCACCCGCACTGTATGAGATCCTGTCATTCGGCCTGGGCGTGGGCGGTGTGCCGCTGATGGTGCTTGCTCAGACCGGCGCAGGTGCGATCGGGGCCGCGACGCCGCTGCTCCCTCCCGTGTTCCGCCGGCCGGTCATGGCCGGGCTGGGGACCGCCTTTGTGATCGGTTTGTTCCAGGACCTGGTGCAGTTGATGTTGCAGAGCGGCGTTCGGGCCAGCCTGCGCAGCCTGCTGTTTACCGGCGACGGGTTGGCTCTGCACGGCGCAGTGTTGTTGTTCGTGTTCGCAGCTGGAGTGAATGTGCTCCGGGCCCGGTACCGCGCGCCGGCGAGTCGGTGGGCCGTCGGGCTGTCGCCACAGCGCCGGCAGGTGCTGCGGTGGATCACCCTGGGCGCCGTCTTTGCTGCGATCCTGATCTTGCCGTGGGTGGCCGGTCTCTTCATCTCGCAGGTGCTGGTTCTGGTCGGTCTGTACACGCTGATGGGCCTGGGCCTCAACCTGGAGGTGGGCTTCGCCGGGCTGCTCGATCTTGGCTTTGTGGCGTTCTTTGCCATCGGCGCCTATACGGTGGGGCTGCTGACCACCACCGGCCCGCTGGCGGTGGCCCACCTGGCGTGGTGGACGGTGGTGCCCATTGCGACTGTGGTGTCCTTGATCGCCGGCGTGTTCTTCGGGCTGCCGATTCTGCGCATCCGCGGCGACTATCTGGCCATCGCCACGCTGGGATTTGGCGAAATCATCCGCCTCCTGGTGCTGTCCGACTTCCTGCGGCCGTGGCTCGGGGGCTCGCAGGGCGTGCTGGGGATTCCCAAACCGGTGCTGGTCGGTCTTGAGTTTCGAGGCCCCCAGCAACTGATCTATCTGACGGTGGCCGCCAGCGCCCTGGTGGCCTTCGTCGCCGCCCGCCTGCGCGACTCACGGCTGGGCCGTGCCTGGATGGCCGTCCGTGAGGACGAGGACGTGGCCGAGGCGCTGGGGATCAACACGGTAAACGTAAAATTGCTGGCCTATGGCATCGGCGGAGCGTTTGCCGGCGTCAGCGGGGCCATCTTTGCGGTCATGCTTGGATCGGTGTTTCCACACAGTTTCAACGTCTTGATCTCCATCAACGTATTGGCCTTGATTATCGTGGGGGGGATGGGAAGCCTGCCCGGTGTCATGGTGGGGTCGCTGGCGCTGGTTGGGCTGCCGGAACTTCTTCGGGAATTTTCTGATTTCCGGTTTCTGGTGTATGGCGCCGTGCTTATCGTCATGATGCAGTTGCGCCCGGAGGGACTCTGGCCAACCGCCGTGGCGCGGCGCGAACTCCACGATGAAGCGCAGGCGCCAGCCGTGCCCGGGCACGCCGTGGAACTTGCCGGCGCGAAGGAAGGAGACGGTTAGATCCACGATGGCGGTTCTCACGTCGCGTCAGTTGACCAAGCGTTTCGGCGGTCTGGTCGCCATCAACCAGCTGGATCTGGATGTCGAAGACCGATCCATCCACAGCGTCATCGGGCCCAACGGCGCCGGCAAGACGACGTTCTTCAACTGTGTGACCGGGTTTTACCGGGCTGAAGAGGGATCGATCGTGTTCAGCGGCATCATCCTGGATGGGATGACGCCGGATCGCATTGCGCAGTTGGGGATCGCGCGCACCTATCAGAATATCCGGCTGTTCACGAACATGACGGCGCTGGAAAATATCCTCGTCGGCATGCATACCCGCCTGCACGCGTCCTGGCTGAGCGCGATTGGGCGCACGCCGGAAATGGTCCGGGAGGAGCAGCGGGCGACCCGCGAGGCCGTGGATTTGCTCCAGTTCGTCGGCCTGCGGGGCAAGGGAGATTTCCTGGCCAAGAACCTGCCCTATGGCGATCAGCGCCGCCTGGAGATTGCGCGGGCGCTGGCGACCAAGCCAAAACTCCTGCTGCTGGACGAGCCCACTGCGGGGATGAACCCACGCGAAACGATGGAGATGATGGCGTTCATTCAACGGCTGCGCAACGAGCGGGGGATCACCATCGTCCTGATCGAACATCAGATGCGGGTGGTGATGGGCATCTCCGATCTCGTCACCGTCTTAGACTACGGCACGAAGATCTCCGAGGGCACGCCGAAAGACGTGCAGAATGATCCGCGCGTGATCGAGGCGTACCTGGGGACGCGTCGCATCGGCACCGAGGCGGCGGGGTAGGGCGATGACGCTGCTGGACGTCGAAAATCTGCACGTCTACTACGGTCAGATCCATGCGTTGAAAGGCATCACCCTGCACGTGGACCAGGGTGAGATCGTCACCCTGATTGGGGCCAATGGGGCCGGGAAGAGCACGACGCTCAAAACCATCAGCGGGTTGCTCCGGCCCCGAGAGGGCCGCATCACGCTCTCTGGTCTAGACCTGGCCGCGCTACCAGCGCACGAGGTCGTTGCCAAGGGCGTGGTGCAGGTCCCGGAGGGCCGGCGTATCTTTGGCCAGCTCACAGTTCACGAGAACCTCTCCATGGGTGCCTACACCCGCACCGAACGCGACGGAATCGACGGAGACCTGGAGCGCATCTTCACCCTGTTCCCCAGGCTGAAGGAACGGCGCGCTCAGGTCGCGGGGACCCTGTCGGGCGGCGAGCAGCAGATGCTGGCCATCGGCCGGGCGCTCATGTCTCAGCCCAAAGTGTTGCTGCTGGATGAACCCTCCATGGGGCTGGCGCCTGTCCTGGTCGAACAGATTTTTGAGACGATCACGGGGATTAACCAGTTGGGGACGACGGTGCTGCTGGTAGAGCAAAACGCCTTTATGGCTCTCCAAATTGCCCGGCGCGGTTACGTCCTGCAGACAGGCGAGATTGCGCTTTCGGGGTCAGCCAAGGAGCTCCAGGCAAACGCGGAAGTCCGCAAGGCCTATCTCGGTGGGTAGCCTCTGCCTGATCACCGATACGGAACCCAGGAGATCACAGGGAGGACACTGAGGTTCCCAGCCGCAGGCGCCAGGCGTCGCTGCCCGCTCCCATCCGCGTGCATCACCCACAGCGCGAGATCAGTTCCGCGAACGGACAGGAAGGCGATCCATGCACCGTCGGGGGACCATACGGGCCGCAGGCTGATGTATTTCGGATCGGTGAGGGGGACGGACCGACCGCTTGTCACCTCCTGCACGTAGATCTGTCCTCCTCCCACGTGCGCCACGACGAACGCGACCCGTGTCCCATCAGGAGACCAGTTCGGAGCGTACCCGAACGCGAGCCACCGGGGAGGAGTCCCATCGAGTTGGACCACAGAGATGTCTGACTGCGCAGGGCCGGCCCGCGTGGTATAGGCAATATGCTGTCCATCTCGCAGCCACACGAATCCGGACACCCCGGGAATCACTCCCGTGGCCGGCGTCGGAATCCTCCGCATGCCCCCCATGTCACTGCGTGTCAGGTACAGCTCTGCACCCGATTCCTGTGACTGTACCAGGAAGGCGATCAGGTGGCCGTCCGGCGACCACTCAGGCGCAGAGGCGGAGGCGGGGGGACCGCTGAGAATCCGCTTGTCTCCGCCGTCGGCGTTCATGAGAGAGACGCGTCCGATCCCTGACATACGCGTGATGTACGCGACCCGGCGGCCATCCGGCGACCACGCCGCCTCCGCATGCGTCCCGGGTGGGGCGGTGAGCCGCCGCAGTTCCCTTCCACCCTCGCTGGCGGTGTAGATCTGCGTATCATCAGCGTTGCTTCGGACGAAGAGCAGGCGCTGCCCCTCTGGGGACCAGGTGGGTCCCTCGCTGTCGCCGGGTGGGCTGGTGAGTCGCTGCAGGCCGCCGCCGCCGGCGTCCACCAGAAAGATCTGCCGCGTCCCACGATACGGAGAGACAAATACAATCTGCGCTGCTGGGGCGCCGGCCTGGGCGTTTATATCAGGAACACCCGCACAGAGCGCCCCCACGACCAGCGGGACGAGCAACTGTGCTGCGCGCCAGGCGGACCTACCCATTCTGCGGGAGGGTGAAGAGGAACGTCGTGCCTTCATCTAAGAGGCTACGGACGCGGATGTGGCCGCCGTGCGCTTCCACGATATGCCTGGCAATGGCCAACCCCAATCCCGTGCCTCCGGAGCCGCGGGTGCGCGATCGGTCCGCGCGGTAGAAACGCTCGAAGACGTGCGGGAGATCATCCGGCCCGATCCCCTTCCCCGTATCGGAGACCGAGATCTCCACCTCGCCGTCGGAGGGGACCACCCGGACGTCCACCCGGCCGCCGGCGGGCGTGTACTTGAGGGCGTTGTCAATCAGGTTGGTGAGGACCTGCTCCAGCCGGTCGCGGTCGGCGGTGACCCACACTTCCGTCGGCGTCGCTTGGTCCAACAGCAGCCCGCTCTCCTGCGCGAGGGGCCGCAGCTTGTCGACGGTATACGCGACCAGCGCGGCCACATCCACCGGTCGCAGATCCAGCGTGGCGCGCTTGCTTTCCAACTGCGAGAGATCAAGCAGATCGTCGACGAGCTTGACCAGCCGGTCGGCCTCGCTGTTGATGATCGTCAAGAACCGGCGGCAGGTCTCCTCGTCCCTCACGGCCCCATCCAGCAGGGTTTCGGTGAATCCTTTGATGGACGTCAGCGGCGTGCGCAACTCGTGCGACACGTTGGCGGTGAGCTCACGGCGCAGCCGTTCGCTCTGACGCAGTTCGGTGACGTCCCGGAGGACTGCCACGGCTCCGATGACCTCGCCGCGGTCGTCCCGGTAGGGGGCGCAGTGGACTTCCACGACGCGATCGCCCACCGAACCCGGGGGCAGCTCTTCCGCGGTGACACGGCCGTGCGCCGTCGCCTCCTCCAGCATCGCCGGCAGGCGGTCGCCGCGGATCATCTCGCGGGCGGGCCGGCCGAGAGCGCGCGCGGAATCGGTGCGCAACAGGTCTGCGGCGGCACGATTGAGGAGCATGAGCCGTCCGTGGCGGTCGGTCGCCACGACGGCGTCCGTCATGCCGCTGACGATGGCCCCGAGCTTCTTGCGCTCGGTTGTGATTTCACCGATGGTCTGCTGGAGGCGGTCTGTCATCGTGTTGAACGTGCGCCCCAGACGCCCCAACTCCGCCGTCTCGTCCACGGGAGCCCGGCCGGCAAAATCTCCGGTGGAGATACGCTCGGCGGCGTGGCCGAGCTCTTCCAGCGGACGCGTGATCCGCCGTGACAGCCGGGTCCCGACGATGAACGCCGCGACCAACCCGAGCAGGCTTGCCGTCCCCAGAGCCGGTGCCATCCGCCGGAGCTGTCGCCAGACCCAGGCCTCCGGCGCGGAGACCTGCACGACGCCCGCGACGCGGTTGTTGGGCCCGAGGATTGGGGCGGCCGCGAAGACCCGTGTCTCCCTGGTGGCGGGGTCAAAACGCACGGCCTGGCCTTCTTCGCCAGCGAAAGCCTTCTCGAGCTCGGGGGCGGCTGCCATCGCCGCAGCGGAGTACCCCGTGGCGTCGATCAGGGTGATGGTGGCTTCCTGGCGCCACTTCAACGTCTGCACCATCGGCTGCAGTTCCACCAGGTTCCGTTTGCCGGCGTACTCGCGCATCATCAAAGAGATGACTTTCGCCTGAGTGGCCACAACGTAGGCGTAAGTGTTGACATACGAGCGGTGCAGCGCCTTGGTCACATACGCCGTCACGATCACCAGGACGAGTACGACCAGCAGCAGGTAGGACGACGTGAGTTTCCAGCGGATGGAGCGCATCATCGGCGTGACTCGCGACTCGTGATTTGTGACCCGCTCATGCTAACTCCGCGCTCCAGTCGTACCCGCTTCCCGTTTCCCGCCTCCGGTTTCCGCTCCTCGGAGTTTGTAGCCGACGCCACGCACGGTGACAATGTACGTCGGCGAGGCGGGATCATCTTCAATCTTCTCCCGCAGCCGGCTGATGTGCATGTCGACGGTGCGCGTGCTACCGTAGTAGTCGTATCCCCAGATATGCTCGAGGAGGAAGTCGCGGGTGAACACCCGGTTGGGGTGGCTGATCAGGAGCCGCAGCAACTCGAATTCCTTTGCCGTCAGGTCGATCTGCCGGCTGTTTAGCATGACCTCGTGCGTGGCGGGATCCAGATTCAGGTTCCCGCTGCGCACCGGCTCCGTTGTGCCGGCGGCCACATCCCGTGAGGTGCGCCGGAGAATGGCGCGGACCCGGGCCACCAGCTCCCGGGGCGAGAACGGCTTCGTGACGTAGTCGTCGGCGCCGATCTCCAGGCCGACGACCCTCGCCAGCTCACCGTCCTTCGCCGTCAGCATGATGATCGGGACGGCGGACTCCCGGCGGATCTGCCGGCACACCTCCAACCCATCGACGTAGGGGAGCATGATGTCGAGGATGATGAGGTCCGGCCGCTCCTGCCGCGAACACACCACAGCCTCGCTGCCGTCGTACGCGGTGAGCACATCGTATCCCTCCTGGAGCAGGTTGTATTTCACCAACTCCACAATGTGAGGCTCGTCGTCGACCACGAGGATCTTCTGGGACACGACCATTCCTCCTCAGGTACCAGGTTACCAGCGTACCAAGGAACCAGGCTTGCATGGCTGGCTTGGTCCCTCGGCCGCCCGGCTACATGACGCGCCGAATCTCTCCGCCGAGATATCCGGTCACGCTGACCAGCATCGCCGCCACGACGGCGCCGCCGAGGGAGAGGGCCTGCGGCATTCGCGGCCAGCGCCATCTCGTCGCGAGCAAGCCCGCATACAACAACGTCGTCAGGTAGGCCAGCAGGCCATGGACGTTGTGGCGGTCCACAAACGCTTGGCCGATGCCTTCTCGAACGAGAGGGACGTAGTCCATGAATCCGGCCACGATGGACACGACGGCTGCCAGGAGCCCGAGGCCCATCAGGTACCGGGATGCCGTCGCGAAGAACGGCTCTTTCTTGTATGCAAACAGCACGTCAAAAAGAAAGCTGGTCAGCCACAGGGCTACGGGGAAGTGCACCACCAGCGGGTGGTACAGAAATGGCATGCTATTCATAATCTACACCCTCGATGCAGCGACTGTCACGAAACTGTAACGTGATTGTAAACCGACCCTGACCCCGCAGAGAGGCGGCAAGGAGGGCCATCTGAAGCGTCGAAGGAAAGACTCGGTCACCGCCCCAGGAGGCCCTCGTGTCCGACCCGCACAGCTTCCCGTCTGCGCCGACGCCCGATGCTATGGAGTGGCCGGGCACCCCGATCGGGGCGGGCAACGTGATTACCCGGACCAAGACGCGGACCGCTGTCCACGACAAATCTACTGACCGCATCGAGGGCCGCCGTGATGCCCTCGTTGACGCCGCAGTTGGCCACATCACGCGCCGGGCCGGCAGGGAGCCGTTGTTTCGAGATGACGTGGTGATCCACGGTGTCCGCGTGCGGGCCACCACGAACTCTGAGCACCTGCACGACTTCTGGGTTGATAACTGGTACAGCCCAGAGGAGTGGAAGGCCGTGACCGGATTGACCCCATCGCGCGAGCCGCAGGTCACCGTGTTCGCGCTGGGCGGCGTGGCAGAGCAACCCGAGGCGGCGTACTACAGTCGTAAGACGAATACCATCGTGTTCTTCAACACCGCGTACTACGGACAGCTAAAGAGCTGGGTGCTGGGCGCGGTGGGCCGCGTGCTCGCGGAAGAGTATGGGATCCATTCAGTCCATGGCGCCTGCGTGGAGAAAGATGGCCACGGCATCCTGTACATTGCCCCCACCGGCACCGGGAAGAGTACGTCCTCCTACGGGCTGGTGGGGTTTCCCAACACCCGGTTCCATTCGGACGACTGGGTGTACATCCGCTATGCCTTCCGGACCAAAGACGGGCGGCGGTTGCAGCCGATGGCCGTCGCGCTGCCGGACGGGATGCAGGTACGGGGCTACCGGGCGTTCCGCTGGCTGGAGTCGCGGGCCCAGACGCAGCCTGGGACCACAGTGACCGGCTTAGATCTTGAAAACCGCGAGATCACCGTCTCGGTGAGCGCGCTCGACCTCGATGCGCCAATCGAGGCCAGCGCGTTTACCTCGGAGAAGATCTTCTACTTGCGCACCAACTTGGTGGAAAACTTCCCACTGTCGGCGATGCAGATGCTGCACTCCAAAATGGAGAACGTCCCCGACGTCTCTGCTGAGTACGTGACCCGCCGCGCCCCCATGCTGGACGAACTGATCGAGGCCATCCGCACGGAGGGGGGGACGGTGACGGAGTACTTCGCGGGGCGCTCTCAGCAAGAGCTCAGGCAGCTGCTGGCCCGTCTCATTGCCTTCGATAACGCCCGCGCCATGCTGGACATCAGCAAAGTGTTGCCCTCGGACCGGATCTTCACCAATCCCATGGAGCCGACCCGTCTCTCCACGGTGGTCCTGCTGCGGCGCGATCCCGGCGACAAGGTGGTGACCCAGCGGCTCACCCTCCCGCAGTTCATGGCGGCGCTGCTGGTCGGCGAGACGCCGGACAAAAAGCGCGAGGTCGCCTACAACGCCTATCGCGCCGTGGACGACGACGTCGAGAAGGCGTTCATCGCGTCAATTGAGGATGAGGCCAGGCGCGCGGGCGCTACCCTCACGGGCGCAGGGCGTGGGCAGGCACCTGCGGATGAGCTCTACAGGGTCTTCGAGCGCCGGTCCGATACCCCTGAGACACTGCGCGAAGAGTTCGAACTGTTTCGAGTGATGTTCCGCGTCTGTGACTGTTTTGGCGTCAACACCATCCTGATGGCCGACCCGCATGTGAAAGACCGCAAGGAGGCGGTGGGCCTGACGATGGAGATCATCGCCCGGCTGGCCGACGAGCGGCCGCCGGCGTTGCGCCTCACGCTGGAGTCCTACCGCAGCTTCCTGGGCGCACCGGCGCCGAGGTCCGCCTGAGTCCCGCGGGGATCCCGTGCCACAACGCATGAAGGCCCTTATCAAGCCCGACGCCGGGCCCGGATTAGAACTCACAGAAGTACCGGTGCCCCGGCCCGGGCCTGGGGAGATTCTGGTCAAAGTCTTCGGGGGTGGGATCTGTGGGACGGATCTTCACATTTTCATGTGGGACGCGTGGGCCCGCTCCCGCGTTGTTCCGCCTCGGGTCATCGGTCATGAGTTCTGCGGTACGATCGCCGGCCTCGCCCCGGGCGTGACCGGGCTGGCCGTAGGCGATTTCATCAGCGGCGAGGGGCACATCAGCTGCGGCCGCTGCCATGCCTGTCGCACCGGGACGCCGCACATCTGCGAGCGCTTGGAGGTCATCGGCATCGACCGGGATGGGGCCTTTGCGGAGTACGTGGCGATGCCGGCGGCCAACGCCTGGAAGATTGACCCCACCATCTCCCGCGACGTGGCCGCTATCATGGACCCCCTGGGCAACGCGGTGCACGCCGCGCTGGAGACGTCGTTGGCGGCCAAACGGGTGGCGGTGATCGGGTGCGGACCGATCGGGCTGATGGCCGTCGCCATCTGTCATCTGGTCGGTGCGGTCTTTGTCGCGGCCACCGACGTGTCCGACGCCCGGCTGGCCCTCGCCCGGCGCATGGGCGCCGACCTGGTCCTCGATGCACGGACTGAGGACGTTCCGGCTCGCATCCGCGAGGCTATCGATGGGGAAGGCGTGGACGTGGTCCTGGAGATGTCGGGGTCCGAGCGCGGGCTACAGGACGGGCTGCGGGCGCTGCGCAACGGCGGGTGGGTGTCGGTGCTGGGCCTGCCATCTGCCGGTGTGCGAATCGACCTGGCAGACGGGGTCATCTTCAAGGGCGCGCACCTGGTTGGGATCTTCGGCCGCAAGGTGTGGCAGACGTGGGAGCAGGGGACGGCGCTCCTCAGGAACGGGTTGGATATTACACCCGTCATCACCCATCGGTTTCCGCTGGAACGATTTGAAGAAGCGTTTGACCTCCTGCGGGCGGGGACGGCCGGCAAAGTGCTCCTCTACGTCTAGGAGATGGTATCCTACATTTAAGGGGAACGCAGACGGCAGAAAGCAGAACGCGGACCGCACGAGATCATGACCGATAGCTTTTTGCGTTCTGCGGTCTGCATTCTGCGTTCTACTTCGTTGAGGTTCATCTCATGGACAACCCCCTAGCGTACTTGGAGCGGGAACTCAACGATCTCCGAGAGAAGGGTGCGTTCCGCTGGCCCCGGCTGCTGGAAGGACCGCAGGAGCCGGTGGCCCGGTACGACGGCCGCGAGGTCATCAACCTCTCCTCCAACAACTACCTCGGTCTGGCCAACCATGCCCGGCTGAAGGCTGCCGCACGGCGCGCGGTTGATGAACTGGGTGTGGGGTCCGGCGCGGTCCGGACGATCGCCGGTAACATGGCCATCCATCAGGAACTGGAAGAGGAACTGGCGCGCTTCAAGCGCACTGAGGCCACCCTGCTCTACCAGTCCGGATTCACCGCAAACGCGGGAACCGTGGCGGCGTTGCTGAGCAAAGAAGATGTCATCATCAGCGACGAACTGAATCACGCCAGCATCATCGACGGGGCGCGGCTGTCTGGGGCCGAGAAGAAGATCTACCCGCACAAGGACGTGGCGGTGGCCCGGCGGCTCCTGGAGGAATCGCGCGGCGCGCGCCGGATGCTCTTGATCACCGACGGGGTGTTCAGCATGGATGGCGATATCGCTCCACTGCCGGATCTGGTCTCCCTGGCTGAGGAACGTGGAGCCATCATGATGGTGGACGACGCCCACGCCAGCGGGGTGATCGGGCAGCACGGTCGTGGGACGGTAGACCACTTCCACCTCCATGGACGGGTACACATCCAGGTGGGGACGCTGTCTAAAGCGTTCGCCGGTCAAGGTGGATACGTGGCTGGGAGCCGCCCGCTCGTCGACTATCTCATGCACCGCGCACGGCCGCTGCTGTTCTCGACGTCGCATCCCCCGTCGGTGGCGGCCTCGGCCCTGGCAGCGGTACGGCTGGTCCAGGAAGAACCGGAGCTCATCGAGCGGCTCTGGGATAATACCCGTTTCTTCAAGCACGGCCTCAGCGAGATGGGATTCAATACCGGGACGAGCGAGACGCCGATCACCCCGGTCATGGCCGGAGAGGAGCGGCTGGCTTCGGAGCTCTCCGACCGCTTGTTCACCGCCGGTGTGTTTGCGTTGGGGATCGTTTTTCCCACCGTGCCGCGCGGGAAGGCTCGGGTCCGCACGATTGTGACCGCTGCCCATACCCGGACGCACCTCCAGCGGGCACTCGACGCCTTTGAGAGAGTCGGACGGGAACTGAAACTGATCTAACTGCGCGACCAGGGACCCGGGACCAGCGAACGCGTGAAAGCGTTTACGAAGCTCCTCACTCCTCAGGAAGCCCGAGACGTCTTCGCGCGAGCGTATTCGCCGGTGCCCGTGGGGGCCGAGCGCCTATCGTTGGCGCACTCGCTGCGACGGGTCCTTGCCCAGGAGGTGCGGGCGTCGTCTGATCTGCCCGCATTCGATCGTTCCACCGTGGACGGGTATGCGGTCCGCTCTGTGGATACCGGACGAGCTTCATCGGGGACACCTGTGCAGCTCCAGGTTGCTGGAGAGATATTCATGGGTGAGACGGTGCAGTTTGCCGTCGGCGCGGGGCAGGCGGCACGGATTCCGACCGGGGGCATGCTCCCGGAAGGCGCTGATGCGGTCGTGATGCAGGAACACGTGGTAAGAACAGGCGCGGCGGTGTCCGTTGAACGACCTGCGAAGGCCCGAGACAATGTACTCTCCCGGGGCGCGGATGTCACATCCGGGGAGGTGATCATACGCCCGGGTCGGCGCCTCAGGCCGCAGGACCAGGGCCTCCTTGCGGGGTTGGACGTCCCGGAGGTCATGGTGTACCGACGGCCTCGCGTGGCCATCATCGTCACGGGCGATGAACTGGTCCCGCCCGGCAGACCGCTGCGTGGCAGCCAGATTCATGACATGAACACGTATACGCTGTCGGGACTGATCGATGAGGTCGGAGGCGTTGCCAACGCCCACGGGATCGTGCCGGACAACCTGGCCTTGTTGGTCGAGCGGGCCAAGCTGGCGCACCGCGAGTGCGAGATGTTGATCCTGGTTGGCGGAAGCTCCGTTGGCGAGAAAGACGTCGTGGCGGACGCGATTGCCGCATTAGGAGCCCCGGGGGTCGTTGTCCACGGGATTGCGATCCGGCCCGGCAAGCCCACTATTCTCGCCGTGGCCGGCGGGAAGCCCGTCTTTGGACTGCCGGGGAACGTGGTGTCGGCGATGGTGATCTTCGATCAGTTTGTGCGGCCCGTCCTTCAAGCGATGGCGGGTGTGCGGGAGCTGCCGCGACCCGGCCAGACGGTGCTGGCCCGATTGACTCGGAAGGTGGCGACCGGCGACCGCGAAGACCACATCCGGGTCTCGGTGATAGAGCGAACCGGGGCGTTCTGGGCAGCCCCGTTGCCCGGGGGGTCGGCGATCATCACGTCGATGGTCCGGGCGGACGGCCTGGTCACGATTCCGGCGAATGCAACGCTGGACGAAGGAGCGGAAGTCGAGGTGCGCTTGCTGCCGTAACTACGCGGTCGCGCAGTCGCGCTATCTGGCGGTCGGGGCAATGCATGAACTCCCCTTGGGAGATTGAGACAACAATGCGAAAACAGGCGGGCAGCAAGCGGAGGAAGCCGTCGGACGGAGCTCACCCTCAGGCCCCCACCATTCCGCGACCGCCCGACCGCTCGACCGCCTCACTGCGGAAGCTGACGCACGTCGACGACCACGGCCGCGCCAGGATGGTGGATGTGTCGGACAAGCCGGCCACGGTGCGGCAAGCTGTCGCCCGTGGAGAAGTGCGCATGATGCCCCAGACGCTCGCGAAGATCAAGGCGAATGACGTCGCCAAGGGCGACGTGCTGGCCGTGGCACGCATCGCGGGGGTCATGGCGGCCAAGCGGACCGACGAGCTCATTCCACTCGCCCATCCCCTGGCACTCACCGGCATTGACGTGACCTTCAGCCTCAAGGAGGAAACAAACACGATTGAAATTATGGCGGTCGTCGGCACCGTGGCGCCCACCGGAGTAGAGATGGAAGCGCTGGCTGCGGTGTCGGCCGCGGCCCTCACGATCTACGATATGTGCAAGGCCGTCGACCGGGGGATGACGATCGAGCGCATCCGGCTGGTCAGCAAGATTGGAGGCCGCGGCGGCGACTACCGGCGGGCGGGGGAATTGTGAGCAGACAGGACCTCGATGGAGTGCGGGTTGCTGTGCTCACGCTCAGCGACTCCATCGCCCGCGGGGAGCATGCCGACACCAGCGGTGATGTCGTGGTCGAAGCAGTGGGGTCGCTTGGTGCCGAAGTTATCGCCAGGGACGTTCTGCCCGACGACGCGGCGCGGATCAGCGCGCGTCTGCGGGCTTACGCCGACGATTCACACGCAGATCTGGTGCTGACAACCGGCGGCAGCGGCGTCGCACCGCGAGATGTAACCCCCGAGGCCACGCTGCAGGTAGTGGATCGGCTTGTGCCGGGGATCGTGGAGACCGCCCGGGCCCGGACATTCGAACGGACGCCGCTGGCGATCCTCTCCCGCGGCGTCGCCGGCATCCGCGGCCGGACGCTCATTGTCAATCTGCCCGGCAGCCCGAAAGGCGTCCGGGAATGGCTCGATGTCATCCTGCCGGTCCTACAACACGCGGTAGAGTTGCTTAAGGAGCGCCCCAGACCGTGGGGAGAGTCCCACGCGAAACGCTAAACATCCGTCTACCAGGTCTACCACGTCTACCATGTCTACCATGTCTGCGGGACGAACATTCTCGAATCGATGGGCGAAGTGGTTTGTAGACCTGGGAGACTCGGTAGACCTGGAAGACCTGGGAGACTGGGATGAGAGTAGCGAATCGGTGCTTCGTGTGCGGGCAGGACAACCCGATCGGCCTGAAGTTGAAGTTCTCACGGGTTGGGGAAGGGGTACGGGCAGAATTTACCCCGTCCGACCTGCACGCGGGCTACGAGGGGTTGGTGCACGGCGGTATCCTCGCCGCGCTCATTGATGATGCGATAGCGAACATCTGGTTTGCCCGCGGGCAAGAGGCGGTGACGGCCAAGATCGAGATACGGTTCCGTCAGGAGGCCAAGCCGGGGGATCGGCTGCTCGTGAGCGCGGAGCCCGCCGGCTCGAAGGGTGGCCTCAGGATCGCACGGGCTACGGTGACGCGGGCTGACGGGGCCCTCGTCGCTGAAGGCTCTGGGTTTGTATCTATCAAGTGACGGCCGCCGGGGCCATCGCCCGCCTGGTCTGGGGAGCGATTGCCATCGCAGGGCTGAGTCTCATCGTCGCGCACCACGTCGGGTATTTCCGCAAGCGCCGGCCTCTGACGTTCGGAGCATTCCTGGAGACTACCGGGTGGATTATCGTCACGTTGTTCGCGATCGCGGCTTTCGGTGGGGGACTCGTCCATCCTGGGACGCGAGCCGTGGAGATCGCGGCGGTCATCGTCGGACTCATGTTTGTGTTGATCGGGGCACGGTTCACGTAGATGACAGAGGACGGCAAGACCGTCGCCACCAACCGCCGAGCGCGTTTTGAGTATCACCTGGAAGACACCTACGAGGCTGGGCTGGTCTTGACGGGAACGGAGGTGAAATCGCTGCGCGCCGGCCGCGCTAGTATGGGCGACGCGTTTGCCCGGATCGAGAACGGCGAAGTCTGGCTGTACCACCTGCACATTCCGCCCTACGAAGCCGGGAACATCTTCAATCATGATCCACTCCGCAAGCGCAAACTGCTCCTGCACCGCGGCGAGATCCGCAGGCTGTTTGGGAAGGCGCAGCTCAAAGGGTACACGCTGGTCCCGCTGCGCCTGTACTTCAAGCATGGCGTCGCCAAGGTTGAGCTCGCCGTCGCGCGAGGGAAGCGGCAGTACGACAAGCGCGCCGCCATCGAGGAGCGCGAGGCGCAGCGCCGCATGGAGCAAGCCCTGCGGCGGCGAAGGTAGAGCGTCCTGTGAATCTGCGTTCTGACAGTCTGCGCTCGTTCGCTGGGGCACTCCTGCAAACTCACGGCGTCCCGCCGCGCGCATCGGCCGTCGTTGCCGATGCCCTTGTCCTCGCGGACATGCGAGGTGTCGCCTCCCACGGGATCATGCGTCTGCCCATCTATCTCGAGCGCCTGCGCCGGGGCGCTGTGGCTCCCGACTCAACGCTCACCAGCCTGAGGGAGACGCCGGCGATAGCTGTGTTGGACGCCGGGAACGGCCTGGGCATTCCTGCTGCCGCGGAAGCCATGAGGCGGGCGATGGCGAAAGCGCGGGAGGTGGGCGCGGCCTGGGTAGCCGTGCGCAACTCCAATCATTTTGGCATGGCGGCCTACTTCGCGCTGATGGCCACGCACGAAGGCATGATCGGCCTGGCCATGACGAACTCGGTTGCAGCGATGGCGCCGTTTGGTGCGGGCGAACGATACATGGGCACAAATCCGATCGCGGTGGCTGTTCCCGCCGGTCGGGAGCCTCCTCTCGTCATGGACATGGCGAGCAGTGCTGCAGCGTGGGGGAAGATAGCCCTGGCCGCGAAACGCGGCACGCCGATCCCTGAAGGGTGGGCGATGGATGATCGGGGACGACCGGTCACCGAGGCTGTCGCGGCGCAGCGGGCGATCATGCTACCGTTCGGCGGCCCAAAGGGATCCGCGTTGGCCCTCGTCATCGAGGCGCTGGCTGGGGTGTTGAGCGGGGCGATGGCGACGCGAGAGGTGGGCCGTCTGTACGCCGACTTCGACCGGGGCCAGGGGCTGGGACATTTCCTGGGGGCGATCGCGGTTGGCGCATTCATGGATCCGGCCGAGTTTGCGGCCCGCATGGAACTGCTGATGCGCGACCTGCGTGCGCTGCGGCCGGCGTCTGGAGTCGAGCGGGTATTTGCGCCAGGCGAGATGGAGTGGGAGGCCATGAAGGCCTCCGAGCGCGACGGTGTCCCAGTGGAGCCGGAAGTGTGGAAGGAACTGAGCACGCTGGCGCAAGAGTATGGTGTGGTGTTACCGGAAGTGATGAAATGACGGGGCTTTACCGCGCACCTCCGCCAATACCCTGAAGCGCCCGCAGATAGCGGATCTGTCCGGCGTGATAGATGTCATGCGTGGCCAGACGGAGGAGCCGCAGTACGGCAGGCATATCTTCGCCCGGAAATGGTGTGAGCAACGTTTCCGAGTCGAGCGCTTCCGTGCGCGCCGCGATCCGGCTCGACACCGAGCGCAGCGCGTCGCAATCCCGCCACCAGGCGGCCTCATCGCCCGAGACCTCCCGCCAGTCCGCGCGCTCCGTTTCCAGGTAGTATTCGGTATTGCCGGACTCTGGACTAAATAGCGGTCGAGTTCCATCCCAGGCGCTCAGGGTCGCTCGCTTCCAATGCGCCACATGCCGCACGATCTGCCAGATAGAGTGCCGCTCCGGCGCGGGTTTCCATGCCGCCTGCTTCGCGGTGAGACCCTCGATGGACATCGCCAGCGAGGGCTGCCAGGCTTCCTTTTCAAAGGTGTACTCGAGGTGATGAAGTAGGACATCTTTCACGGTCATGGCGGGTCTCCTTGTATGGGGTTTGAGGATGGAACCGCCGACCTCCTCGGAGGGGCCAGCCCCGAAACCTCCCCGTTACTACCTGGGGGAGCTACGCTCCCCCGCACCCCTCTCAGGAGGCGGGTTTCAAACTCTACC
This sequence comes from Candidatus Segetimicrobium genomatis, assembly GCA_005882335.1. GTDB lineage: Bacteria > Sysuimicrobiota > Sysuimicrobiia > Sysuimicrobiales > Kaftiobacteriaceae > Telluricultor. The sequence continues at coordinate 41,582 of VBAP01000009.1, read as the reverse complement.
ATACTCCAGAAATGAGAAACGGGCCCTGGACTGCGGACCCGTTTCTCATTTCTGGTGGAGGCGGCGGGAATCTGGAACCCCCGCCCAGCGCTCGCACTCGCCCTAGCGGGCGGCTCGCGCTTCAGGGGGGAATAATCCCCCCTGATCGCGCGCACAGTAATAGGTTCCGGATGTCCGGGGAGCCGAACTGGTGCGCGCTGCCCCCCTTTACTACGCGGGGGAATACTTCCCCCGCAACCCCCTCAGGACGCGGGTTCATCTCAACTATCTTCCAAGAATGAGAATGGCCCCGAACTGCATGGGGCCATTCTCATTCTTGGTGGAGGCGGCGGGAATCTGGAACCCCCGTCCGTCGGTCGGCGCGACCCCCACGAGCCTATAGCTCGTGGGGCCTTCAGTTGTAGACAAAGTCGCGCCTCCCTCCTCGGGGGGACATGTCCCCCCGATCGCTCGCGCGGGAGAGAGCCTTCTGTCGGAAGATAGCATTGCGCTCGCTGCCCCCTAGAACCTGGGGGATTACTTCCCCCAGACCCCCTAGGACGTGGGTTCGATCGACCTAAATACCAGGAATGAAAATGGCCCCAAACTACGGGGCCACTTTCATTCCTGGTGGAGGCGGTGGGAATCGAACCCACGTCCTGTGATCGCGAGGGCAAGGCGTCTACGCGTGTATCTCAGGTTTTTGGTCTCGCGTCTGGGAGCTCACCCGAGCCAGATCTCTCTGACGCCAGCCCATTAGGGTTCCCGCGGCAGCGGCCGGGCCAGTCGCCGCGCGGTAGCCGGCTGTTGGCGCCCATCCCGGACCGCCAGCCCTCCCGGGTGGACGTACGCTGCTACTTAGGCAGCGTAAGCGTACTGTGTATTGGCGTTTATTCGCCGTCCGGGTGTTTTACGAGGACCCAGACCACCTCGACGCGCAGCCTCGCTTCTGCCATCCCAGTCGATACCGTTCGCCCCCATTGTCGCGCAACTTGAATTATAGCACGGCGCGACGGTCTACCCAGTCTCCACAGTCTTCCCGGTCCAACACACTCGAACTACGACGATTCGTCCGATCCGGCTGCGATGGGGCATGTCACCGCTCTAGACTGGGAAGACAGGGTAGACAGGGAAGACCGGGTAGACTTTAGGTGGCCAGCAGTGCCGATCCTTTGACTGCGTCGAACTGCAGCTCGTCGGCGGGCGCGGTGCGGATACGCCCGAAAGCGGTCCGGCGGCGCTTCTCGATTCGCACGCGTGCCGCCAGGCAGATCGGGCATTGATGAATGGCGATCCGCATCCAGGAGCGGTCATAGGGAGCGACTTTCGCGTTGCGCACCCGGGCCAGCAGCGTACGGGCCTCCATCGGCCGGCGCTGGTTGATCGCCATTTCCCACTCCTGGACCGCGCCGGCGTTCGAGCTTTCGAGAACGTCTTTGAGTTCAAAGAACCGCCGGTTTCTCCAGCAGAACGGGACGGCTGTGAAATAGGAAATGGCCCAGCCGGTGGCGACCACAGCGCCGAGCACTTCAATGAAGAGCCTGACCACACCCAACCACACGGCTACCAGTGTGGGGAACTTGATGCTCTCCGGCAGCTGCGCCGCGATCGCCGCCGCGCCAGCATCAACGAGCACCCTCATGTAGTTAAGAATGGTCAGCACGTCCGGGAACCCGGGGACGGCCTTGTGGCCCCCGACCTGGTGCGCGACATAGTCCAGCAGGACGGCGCCCAGATAGGCCGATACGCCGCCCAACTGGGCAAAGATGCGAAACCCGGCGACGTCGTAATTTGACGTCAGCCTGATGGCCATGGCCACTCCCGTCGCGGCGCCGACACCGATCAGGACGGCACCAATCGGAATGCCACCCAACAGGTGAAAGTGCGGCAGGGAGATGAGATGCGCCACGTACGCGGTGATGGCGCTTGAGAGGGTAGCGAGCACGATCGTCAGTCCGGCGGACACACCAATCCCCTCCTTCCCAAAGACATACCCTCGCCCGGCAGGGGTTCAGACCACGTCAGAGGGTCGGATCGGTCGCGGCGGTGTGTAAGCTCACGGAGGGGGCTTCATCGGGACGCAGGGCCAGATAGCGCGCCGACAGAAGACGCACTCCGGCTGCCTGGTGCGTTGCGATCTGAGTTCACATGGGGAGAGTCGCATGCGATATCGCGACTTTGGCCGTACCGAATGGATGGTCAGCGAAGTTGGGTACGGAATGTGGGGGATAGGCGGCTGGTCAGGGTCGGACGACGAGGAATCGCTCAGTTCGCTGCGCGCGGCCGTGGACCGGGGAGTGAACTTCTTCGACACCGCCTGGGCGTACGGGGAGGGACACAGCGAGGGGTTGTTGGGCCAGGTGGTGCGAGCCTACCCAGATAAGAAGCTCTTCATCGCCACGAAGATTCCACCGAAGAACTTCGCCTGGCCGGCGCGGGTCAAACACACATTGGATGACACGTTTCCTCCCGATCACATCCGCGCGTACACGGAGCGCAGCCTGAAGAATCTGGGCGTAGATACGATCGACCTCATGCAGTTTCACGTCTGGCACGACATCTGGGCGCAGGATCGACGCTGGCAGCAGGAGACGCGGAAACTGAGGGATGAGGGTCTGGTCCGCGCGTGGGGGATCAGCGTTAACCGCTGGGAACCCACCAATGTGACGGATGCCTTGCAGACCGGATTCATCGATGCGGTGCAGGTCATCTACAATCTGTTCGACCAGAGTCCCGAAGATGAGCTCTTCCCCCTGTGCCGGGAGCAGAACGTCGCGGTCATCGCCAGGGTCCCATTCGACGAAGGTGCGTTGACCGGGACGCTGACGAAACAGTCTCGCTGGCCGGAGGGTGACTGGCGCAACCGCTACTTCAACCGCGAAAATCTGTTCTTGACGCTCGAGCGCGTGGACGCGTTGAGGCGCGTTGCGCCCGAGGGGATGACGCTCCCGGAGATGGCCCTAAGATTTATCCTGCAAAATCCCATGGTTTCGACGGTTATCCCCGGGATGCGGAAGCCGGCCCACGTGCTGGCAAATACGGCTGTCAGCGACGGGCGACCGTTACCCGATCCACTAATGCTGGAACTCCACCGCCACCGCTGGGACCGCAAACCTGCCGTGTGGTCGGATTAGGGGGAAGGCCCCCAGGCGCACGGTAGCATCGTCTAATCTCTGAAGGGCGCCGGCTCGTCGAGCCGGCCGCCCGCAGGTTGTTTCATAGAGGCTCCCCGCTCGTTGCCAGCAATGCCCCTCTGGTGCATCACTAAATAACTTTTGTTTGTTAATGAGTTTTTAATAAAAGACGAGGATTGCATAACCACCATCCCGAAGCACGGAACCGGGCGCGGGGCGCCCACACCCACGGGAGGGGAGAACATGCGCGGATTGTTTGTGGCAGTGTTGGTAGCGTTGCTATTGGCTCTTCTTGGCGGAAGTGCGGTACAGATTGCAGGTGATGTCGGACCGGGACAGAACGGTCCAAGCGGTTCGATCCCGACCCTGACGAACGTTGCGGGGGATGTGGGGCCGGGGCAGAACGGCGCGACCGGGTAGATTCACTCGACTGCAGGGACGGCATTTCTAGGCGCGCCCCGCGCCCAGTCCTTGCGGGAAATGGTTAAGTTTTGGTATGCTTTTTGTTATTGTTGCTATCCGGTGAGATACTCGCCCGCTCGAGCGCCCGCGGACGGAGCGAAAGGTGGCTGCACATGTCGCTGGGATTGCGCATTCGGCAGCTTCGGCAGATGCGGGGGCTGACGCAACAGCAGTTGGGGTCTCCCGATCTCTCGAAGAGCTTCATCAGCCTCGTGGAACGCGACCGGACCAGGCCCTCGGTGGCCACCCTCGCATTCCTCGCCCGACGGTTGGGGGCGTCCGTGGACGCCCTGCTCGGTCAGGAGGGCCACATGCCTGAAACGGCTGCAGCAAGCCTGCTCGCTCTCAGCGATGACGCCACCCGAAAGCGGGACATGGCTACAGCCGGTACACTGCTGGACGCCGCAATGTTTCTCGGCGAACGGTTCGCGCTCGAGGAGACGAAGCGGGAGGCGGCGCTGCAGAGGGCCCAGGTTGCATTTGAGCAGCAGGCGTTCGAAGACGCCTGGGCGCGCCTCGCCACCGCGAGAGAAGAGGCCGAGGATGCGCGCGACCACTGGCGCCAGGGTCGCGCGTTGGTCTTGATGGGTCGAATCAAGATTCGCGATCGCGACTATCGCGAAGCCGCTGACCTGCTGGGACGCGCCCTTGCCGCGCTGCGAACGGCCAGGGCGAGCCGGGATCCGGCGCGCGCCCACGCGCTGATCTTCCTTGGGACAAGCCTCGTCTGGCTCAACCGGCTGGAAGACGCGCTGCGTCGATACCGCGAGGCCGCAGAATCGGATGTGGCCAAGCGGGACCCGGCGGTGCGGGGCCGCGCGGCGTGGGGAATCGGATGGGTCCAGCGCAAACTGGGGCGATTGGACGAGGCGCGAACGTCCTTGCTGCGCGCCAGAGAATCCTTCGAGGCCGCTGAGGAGCTTGAGGATCTGCTCCGGGTTCTCCACAACCTCGGGCAGCTCGATCATGAGGAAGGACGGACCCGCGAAGCGTTGCGCCACTTCCATCATGCACTTCGGGTCATGGAGCGACTACAGCGACCGCTCGACCGGGCGGCGATCCTCACCGAGATCGGCCGGGTGCACCTGACCCTCGGCGAACTGGATGATGCAGAGCACTTCGTCACCCAGGCTCTGGACGAGACGCAGCGGACCGGCGACCCGGTGGAGGCCGCTGAGGCACAGGTTGTCCTGAGCCGCGTGCGGCTGGCTCGCGGTGAGGTGAAGCCGGCCGTCGAGGGTGCACGACGCGCGTTGAGCACCTTCCGTGAACGCGGGCTGCGAGCGCAGGAAATGCAGGTTGCTCGTGAGTTCGGGCTGGCGCTCAAGGAGCGAGGCGCGCACCCTGAGGCGAGTGAGTTTCTCGCGCTCGTCGCAGAAAGCGCCGTCGTCGCTCCCGCGGCCGCATCGCCGGTACCCCGCGCGCGCCGTTAGACCCAGGCTCTTCGTCGCGACCTTCGCTCAAAAGCGAAACGGGACGGCGTCGAGCCGTCCCGTTCCTGGATTCTCGAATGACATACGCTGTGCGGCGATTACCCGCGGCTGTTCACCAGTTCGCGCTCACGCGTCCCGACCACATCTTCAAGCGACACCGGCTCCATCCGTACTGGGCCCCTGCCGGCTCTGGTGTCTGTGCTGGTCGCGCACAGGTCGTAGACGGCGAGGATTTCACCAAACTGCGGTTCCAGCGTAGCGATCGACCCGCACCGCGGACAGCGCCAGACTCCCATCACCAGCCTCCTCCCCGAGCCCCGCAGAGCTTTGCCGGTCGGCTCCCCTCATGAGTAAACGTACCCAGCTCTCAGTAGGTTCAGCCCTTCGGTATGTTCTTTGAGCAAGACCCTTGCCACGGAGGGGGCTCCCCAGGCCCGAATGGACGTGCGTAATGCTGGTGAAGACGCGGAGGAGAGTGCCATGAAGGCGGTGAGGATTCACGAGCAGGGGGGACCGGAAGTGCTCCGGTACGAGGAGGTCCCCGCTCCAGAGCCTGGACCCGGTGAGGCCCGAGTGCGTCTGGTGGCGTGCGGTGTGAACTTTGTCGATATCTATCAACGATCCGGCCAGTACCGGCTCGCGCTCCCGGTGACGCTAGGCCAGGAAGGAGCCGGGGTGGTCGACGCGATTGGGACGGACGTCACCGAGGTAAAGGTGGGAGATCATGTCGCGTTCGCCAACGTCATGGGCGGTTATGCGGAGTATGTCACTGCGCCAGCCTGGCGGCTCGTTCTGGTGCCGGTGGGCCTCGACGACCGCCTCGCGGCTGCGGCGATGCTGCAGGGCATGACCGCGCACTATCTGACCGGCGCAACGTACCCCCTCCGGTCGGGCGAGGCCGCGCTGGTCCACGCCGGGGCCGGCGGTGTGGGTCAATTGCTGGTGCAGATGGGGAAGCGCCGGGGAGCGCGGGTCATCACCACAGTGTCGACCGACGAAAAGGCCGAAATCGCGCGTGCGCTGGGCGCCGATGACGCCATTATCTACACGCGGGTGGACTTCGAGTCGGAGGTGAAGCGGTTGACAGCCGGGCGGGGCGTGCAGGTGGTGTACGACTCCGTCGGAAAGGATACCTTCGAGAAGGGTCTGAACTGCCTGGCGCTGCGCGGCCTGATGGTGCTCTACGGACAGGCCAGCGGCGCCGTCCCGCCCGTGGATCCACAAGTGCTGAATGCGAAGGGGTCGCTCTTTCTGACCAGGCCGACCCTTCATCATTACACCCATACGCGGGAGGAGTTGCTCTCGCGGGCTGGTGACGTACTGACCTGGATTCACTCCGGCGCGCTGCGTCTGCGCATCGACCGCTACTTTCCGCTGTCGCAGGCAGCCGACGCCCACCGGTATCTCCAGGACCGGCAGACCAAAGGGAAACTCCTCCTCATTCCCTGAGAGCCTCCAGGACCTCTCTCTTGACACGGCGCGGCTGCGCCGGTAGAGTGGGGCGGGGAGATAATGAAAATGACTTTCATTTACATGAACGGCGATGCCGGACGGCCAGGAGGGCACCCACGTGCCGCGGAGCGGAACCCCGTCGGAACCCCGGCTTGAGGGACGGCTCCGCCGGTTGCGGACCGCCGGACACCGGATCACGGCGCAGCGGACAGCGGTGGTGCGCGCGCTGGCCGGGATGGGGTGTGCCTGTGGTGCGGAAGACATCCATGCCCGTGCGCGACGTATCTACCCGCGCCTTGGTCTCGTCACAGTCTACCGGACCCTGGGCGCGCTCGTTCGGGAAGGATTGGCCCAAACGGTTCAACTAGACGACGGCCGCGTCCGGTACGAACTGCGGGATGACGGCCGGCATCATCACCACCTGGTATGTCTATCCTGTGGGAGCATCGCCAGACTCGAGGCGTGCGCGGTCGGCCCTCTGCAGCAGGCCGGCCGGCGCCGGGGCTTTACCGTCACGGCCCACCGGCTGGAACTGTTCGGGTACTGCGAAGACTGCCGGCCATCGGGGCGCCGTGGAGCA
>VBAP01000009.1:0-34503 GCA_005882335.1 Candidatus Segetimicrobium genomatis | reverse complement strand
GGGTTGTGCCGGGGCTCCGCGCGCCCAGGGCGTCCTGCCGGTGGTGGTGACGTTTTATCCTTTGCAGGAGTTCGCCCAGCGTGTTGGCGGCGAGCGCGTCCGCGTGGTGACGCTCGTGCCGCCTGGGGCGGAGCCCCATGACTATGAACCGCGCCCACAGGACATCACCGCGCTCCACGCCGCACACATGGTGATCTTCAACGGGGCGGGGCTTGAGCCGTGGTTAGAAAAGCTCCGACCCGAGTTCCCTCCAGGTGGCGTGGTCGTGAACGCCAGTGATGGATTGCCGCTGGTCAAGGGGGTCGACGAGGGTGAAGCCGGCGAGCCTCCCGCCCGCTTTGACCCACACGTCTGGCTGGACCCATTGCTCGCGGCGCGGATGGTGACCAATATCCAGAAGGGATTGCAGGACGCTGACCCGCAGCACGGCGAGCTCTACAGTGCGAACGCTTCGAAGCTGGAGGAGCAGCTGCTCGCGCTGCACAACGAGTTTGCTGCGACGCTACGGGGCTGTCGCCAGAAGGAATTCATCACTACGCATGCGGCTTTCGGATATCTGGCGCGTCGCTATGCGCTCGCGCAGGTGCCCATCAGCGGTTTGTCGCCGGAGGCCGAACCCGCGCCGTCCCGGTTGCGGGAGCTTGTGCACCTTGCCAGAGCTCACGATATCAAGGTCGTCTATTACGAGACCCTGGTCAGCCCGCGGGTGGCCGAGGCGCTGGCGCGAGAGGTGGGCGCGCGGGTCCTGGTACTGAATCCGCTGGAAGGATTGACCGGGGAAGAGCTGCGTCAGGGGCAAACCTATTTTACGGTGATGCATGAAAACCTCCGCCATCTTGTCGACGGGCTCGGCTGCTAAGTCCGATCCGGTGGTCGATCTGGAGCAGGTCAGCTTCGCCTTCGGCGGCGAGCGAGTGCTCGATGAAGTCAGCCTGCGGATCGGCCGTGGGGACTTCCTGGGCGTCATCGGGCCCAACGGGTCGGGCAAGACCACGCTCCTGAGAGTTCTCCTTGGGTTACTGAAGCCGACGTCTGGGCGCATCAAATTGTTTGGCACCGACGTGCGGCTATTTCGTGAGTGGGCGCGGATCGGCTACGTTCCGCAGAAGGCGACTGCATTCGACGCCCGGTTCCCGGCCAGTGTTCTCGAGGTGGTCATCAGCGGGCGATCCGGGGTCGCGGGGATAGGGCACCGGTTCAGCGGGCGTGACCGGACGGCGGCCGAGGAAGCGCTGGAGACCGTGGGCATGTTTGAGTTCCGAGCCCGTCCCATTGGCCGGCTGTCGGCCGGCCAGCAGCAGCGAGTTTTCATCGCGCGAGCGCTGGCCAGCCGTCCGCAGCTGCTGTTGCTCGACGAGCCCACCGTCGGGGTGGACGTTGATGCCCAGGAGCAGTTCTACAGCCTGTTGCGCCATCTGAACCGGGAGTTCGGGACGACGCTGGTGCTGGTGTCGCACGACGTCAGCGTTGTGGCGGAGGAGGTCACCCAACTCGCGTGTCTCAACCGCCGGCTGGTCTTTCACGGCAGCCCCGAGGATGCAATGCGCTCCGGCGCGCTTGCCCAGCTCTACCGGGCCGAGAGCCTCGTGGTGGCGCATCACCATTGAACAACGTCTCCCCAGTCTCCTCAGTCTCCCCGGTCTTCTCGATTGGCTGCGGACTGTGAAGACTGGGTAGACTGGGAAGACCGGGTGGACTAGAGAGCGTATGCCCGAGATCTTTCAATACGGCTTCATGCTCCGTGCCCTGGCCGCCGGCCTGATGATCGGGACCATCGCCCCGACGATCGGCGTCTTCCTTGTGCTACGGAGGCTCAGCCTGATTGCCGATACGCTGGCTCATGTCGCGCTGGCCGGCGTGGCGCTGGCGCTGCTGACCGGGATTCATCCGGCGGTGGGCGCGCTGGGCGTCGCGTTGATCGGCGCGGTGGGGGTGGAACGACTGCGGGTCTCCGGCCGTCTGTACGGGGAGGCCGCGCTGGCCATTTTTCTCTCCGGCGGTCTGGCGCTGGCGGTTGTGCTGATCGGCCTGGGCGGCGGCTTCACGGTGGACGTGTTCTCATATCTCTTCGGCAGCATCACCGTGGTGCAGCCACGCGACCTGTGGGTCATTCTCCTGCTGGGAATGGTCGTGCTGGGGACCGTGGTGCTCCTGTACAAAGAACTATTCGCTATTACCTTCGATGAAGAGGCCGCCCGGGTTCAGGGCGTGCCGGTGGATAACCTGAACCTGCTGGTCACCGTCCTCGTCGCCACAACGGTCGTCGTCGCCATGCGGGTGGTGGGTGTGCTGCTGACCAGCGCACTCATCGTCATCCCCGCCGCCACGGCCTTACGCCTGGCACGGAACTTCCGAAGCGCGCTGCTCATCGCGGTGCTCGCAGCTCTGGCCGCCGTCGTCGTGGGAATCGTGCTCTCTTTTTACCTCAACATTGCCGCCGGTGGGGCCATCGTGGCCTCCGCCATCGTTCTTTTCGCCGGCAGTGCCCTCGCGGTGCGGCGGCCATGACCCGTGTGCGGCCTTTCCGAGCAGCGGTAGGCACGCTTCTCGTCGCTGCCCTCACGCTCGGATGGGCGCACGCTGTCCCAGCGCAGGAGCCCACACCAGGTCCCCTTCCGCCCTTTACCGAGTCCGTGCCGCCGGATCAGTTCTTCCGAGGGAAGGTGGTGGAGATCCTCGGAGAGCGTGTCGGCGAGGTCGTCGGCTCTCCCCAGCTGCAACAAATTGTCCTGGTGGAGATTGCCATTGCTGGTGGGAATAGAGAACGGGTCCGCGCGGAGTTCAGCGCCGTCGTGGCCGGCGGCGCGGGGCAAGCTCTGCGCCCAGGTGATGCCGTCATCGTGGTCAAGTCTCCTCCGCCCGAGCAGACGTACTTTGTCGCAGACCGCGACCGGAGTCGGCCACTCGCGTTCATCGCCGCGGTGTTTGTCGGCCTGGCCGTGCTGCTGGGCCGCCTGCGGGGAGTGACCTCTCTGGTGGGGCTCGGGATTACCGTGGTCGTGCTCGCGGAGTTCGTTGTGCCCGGGATCCTTTCGGGTGCCAGTCCGTTGCTGGTCAGCGTCCTGGGGGCGCTGGTGATCGCGGTTGCTTCGATCTACCTGGCGCACGGATTCAGCCGGAGAACGTCGATCGCCGTGGCCAGTACCCTGATCACCCTCACGCTCTCGGCGTTCCTGGCCGCCGCCGCGGTCTCGGTGGCCAGGCTCTTCGGCTCCGGCACAGAAGAAGCGTTTTACCTGCAACTGGGTCTGCTGAAACAGGTGAACCTGAGGGGATTATTGTTAGGTGGCATCATCCTTGGGGCGGTGGGCGTGCTGGACGACATCACGACAGGTCAGGCCGCTGCCGTCGATGAGATCCATAAGGCGAATCCATCCCTGCCCGTCCGAGAGTTGTACCGACGCGGGCGATCGGTGGGAACCGAACACATCACCTCGCTGGTGAATACGCTGTTCTTGGCATATGCGGGTGCTTCGCTCCCGTTGTTCATTCTCTTCACCATCAACACCTACCAGCCACTATGGGTGACGCTGAGCAGCGAATTTGTGGCGGAAGAAATCGTGCGGACGCTGGTCGGCAGCATCGCCTTGATTCTGGCGGTCCCCATCACGACCCAGATGGCCGCGTATGTGCTCGGGCGTGGCGTCGGACAGATCCGGCCGTAGCGCTACTGCTTCAGATACCGCTCGAACCAGGCCACCGTGCGCCGCCAGGCGTCATGCGCCGACGTTTCATGGTAGCGGTCGCCGGTGTCGTTGAAGAAAGCGTGGTTGGCACCGGGATAGACGACGATCTCGTGCGTGATGCCGGCCCGCTGCATTGCCTCTCGAATCGCCGGAATGCCGGCGTCGATGCGTGTGTCCAGCTCACCGTAGACGGCCAGCACAGCGGCCCTGATCTTCGGGACGTCTTCAAGCGGCGGGTTCGACCCGTAGAACGGAACGGCCGCGCGGATGCTGGAGTTGCTGGTAGCCAGCCGCCAGGTCATCCCACCGCCAAAACAAAAACCTACCGCGCCGATACGATCCTTGCGCACGCTGGGCAGCCCCTGCAGATACGCGACACCGGCATTGAGCATCGCGACGAGTTGCTCGGGGGGAGTGCGGCCCAAGATCGCGGTGACCTGGGCCAGGTCGGAGTATTTCGCGGTGCCGCCCTCGGCGGAAGCCAGATCGACCGTGAGCGCGACGTAGCCCAACTTGGCCAGGCGCCGGCACACGTCCTTAAAGTGCTCCAGCAGACCCCGGTTCTCGTGGATGACCACGATGCCCGGCGCCGGGCCTCTGAACTTCGGCCGCGCCAGATAGGCCGAGACGGTGACGGCACCCATTGGGAATGCCACCATTCCGCCTTCTAGCGACGGATCGTCCGGCGGCACCGTCACGCCCGCGGCCTGCGCCACAACCACCGGCGCCTGCACCGTCGCCGCACTGATCTCCTCCAATGTCGCTCCCACACCCAACTGCCGGAGTACCGGCAGTGCCACTGCTGTCCCACCGGCCATCAGCGCGACGCGGCGCAGGAACTCGCGGCGGTTGAGGCGTCCATCCCGGTAATCCTCCGCCCACTCCTCGACGATATAGCGCTCAAGGTCACCCATGGAGCACGCTCCCTTCCATGGTCTTCTGGCAATGGACTATTCGACGGGCGTCACGATCTCGTATCGCCGGATGCCGGTACGAGATATGGGGTCTCCCGCAGGCGCTCCACACGATATGGCCCCGGCCTTGCAGGAATATGGGTCACACCGCAGGTGGTCCCGAGATCGCCGTTCACCTTTTCCACGTGATGCGTTCAAACTCCCGCCGCAGGGGGAACCGATGGGTGGCGCGAAACAGTCAGGACTCGGGAGAGGCGGTATAAGGAAGCCATTCCACGGGAACGGCAGGTGGTGTGCGTACGTTGAGGTAGCGCATGAAGTTCGTCGCAGCCGCACTCCTGGCGGTGGCCGCGTCCTGGATGCTGACGGGTTCAGCCGCCGGCCAGGCCGCCGGAGTGAAGGTGGTTGTTAATGGCGTCGACGTGCCGCTCGCCGCGCCTGCCGTGGTCTTCAATGGGCAGGTCATGGCTCCCATTGCCGGGCTCTTTGAGCCCATGGGAGCCATTGCTGCATTCTATGAAACCGATCGATCCATCGTGGTCACCAACCGAGTCCGTACCACGGTAGTATTCTGGCTGAACGAGACCGCTGCGCTTGTCAACGGACAGCCCAGGTCCTTGCCGGTGGCCCCGGCCCTGCTCGGCTCCCAGGTCTTTGTGCCAGTGCAGGCGACCTTTGCGCTGCTGGGCGCATGGGCACGGTTCGATGAAACCGACCGCGCCGTATTTGTGAATTCTCAGATTACGGGGATCACCCCGCAGGTTTCCGCCGGCGCCCTGCAGGTCGCCGTGGATGCCACCGGTCCCGTGCAGGTCGAGACAAACGTCATCAGCAATCCGGACCGGCTGGTGGTGGATTTCATCAACGCCACGCTGCGCACGCAGGAGCGCCAGTACGCGGTCAGCGACGCCGGCGTGGATCGAATCCGCACCGCGCAGTTTCAGGTCAAGCCGTATGTCTCGCGGATGGTCTTTGATTTGAACCAGCCCGTCGAGGTGAGCATCACCACGGCGCCGACGAGTTATCTCGTCACCCTCCAGGTGCGTCCGAAAGGGTCCGCACCGTGGCGAGCTCCAGAGGGCGCAGCGAAGGGCTCCCCGCTCGGTCGCGGCGCCAACCCGGTGAAGGTGACAGGCGTGTCCTTCCAGCCCGATGGCCAGGCCGGCCGCATTACCGTGGACAGCACAGGGCCGATGGACTACAAGATTCGCGAGTTCATGTTCCCCGACCGCCTGGCGATCGACGTGCAGAATGCGGTCTTCATCCCTGTGAAGCGCGAGATCAGCGTGGACGGCACGTCGGTCGTCGCCGTCCGTGCGGCGCAGTTCACGGCCCGGCCGCCGGTGACCCGGATCGTGGTGACCCTGAAACGAAAGCTCGATTACATCATCAACCAGTCTGCCGGCCGACTGACCATCGACCTGAGCACGAACACGGCGGCCCGCGGACACCTGGTGGCCATCGATCCGGGCCACGGGGGAGAGGATCCCGGAGCGGTCGGGCCAAGTGGATTGCGCGAGGCCGACGTGGTGCTCGACATCGCGCTGCGCGTCCGCGATCTACTTGCGCACGATGGGATCCGCGTGTTGCTGATTCGTGACAGCGACGCGACCGTGGATTTGGCCGACCGGCCGCGTGTGGCACGCGAGGGCGGCGCCACGATCTACGTGAGCATTCACGCCAACGCCTCGCCGCGTGCGGCCGTCAACGGCACGGAGACTTTCTTCCTGACCCCGCAGAGCCTTGTACTGGCCCAGATGATCCAGGATGAACTCGGCGTGGTGCTGGGGATCCCCAGCCGGGGTATCAAGACCGCGAACTTCGTCGTGCTTCGCGACAACGACATTCCATCGGTGCTGGTGGAAACCGCCTTCATCTCGCACGCCGACGACGAGTTGCGGCTGCGCGACCAGGCTTTCCGCCAGCATGTCGCGGAGGCCGTGCACCACGGTATCGTCCGGTTCCTTGCTATCTACCCCGTGCCCCAGCAGGCGCCTTGACTCAGAACGCAGAACGCAGAACACAGAACGCAGAATAGACAACACGGAATGCAGAACGCAGGTCGCAGACGGATCGTACATGATTTCTGCGCTCTGCGTTCCGCCATCTGCGTTCTTCGCGTGAGACGACATCACATCTGATGAAACTCACCATCCTGGGCAAGTGGTCCCCCTACCCGCCGGCCGGAGGTGCCTGCCCCGGCTACCTGGTCGAGGCGGACGGTGTACGCATCCTGCTGGATTGCGGCTCGGGAGTGGTCAGCAGCCTGCACCGGTTCGGGACGGCGTTTGACCTCAACGCGATTGTCATTTCCCACCTGCATCCCGATCACTTCACGGATATCTATCCGCTGCGCAACGAACTGGCGTACGGGCGGTTGCCCGATCCTCCGCCAACCCCGGTGCTGCTGTTCGCGCCGGCCGGTGCGGCCGGCTATTTGGCCGCCTGCCTGCCGAAGCCAGAGTCCCGCCAGGAGTTCACCGCGGGGTTCACGTTCCGCGCTCTGGAGGACGGGGTCGGAAATGCCGGCGGGGTGCGGCTGCGGTTTGTCCTCACGTCCCATCCCATGCCCTGTCATGGAGTCGAAGTCAGCGCCGGCGGCCGCCGTCTGGTGTACAGTGCCGACACCGGACCGTGCGAGGCCCTGGAACGCCTTGCGGCGGGATGTGACCTGTTCCTGTGCGAATCCACGCTGCTGGAGGGCGATGAGCATCTCAGCGGTCAGTTGGGACACCTCACCGGCGGCATGGCCGGAGCCGCCGCCCAGCGCGCTGGCGCAAAACGGTTGATGCTGACCCACTTTTTCACTCCGCGGCACGCCGTCAAGGAGTCGTCTGCTGCTGCAGCGAAACAATTCGACGACGTCCGGGTTGCCGATGAAGGCGTCACCTACGAGGTGTAAGCGGAATGCCCCGGCCAGACGGTCGCCGGCCCGATGAGCTCCGGTCGCTAAAGATTACGCGACGTTATCTGAAGTATGCTGAGGGATCGGTGCTCATTGAGCTGGGGGACACGCGCGTGGTCTGCGCGGCAAGCATCGACGAACGGGTGCCGCCATGGCTGCGGGGCGCGGGTCAGGGCTGGATCACGGCAGAGTACGGAATGATTCCCCGCGCCACGCAAGAGCGCAATCCTCGCGATGCCAGCCGGCCGGGGGGCCGGGTGCAGGAGATCCAGCGGCTGGTAGGCCGGTCGCTGCGGGCGGCCGTCGACATGGAGAAGCTTGGTGAGCGGACGATCTGGCTCGACTGCGACGTCATCCAGGCAGACGGCGGCACCCGGACCGCGGCGATTACGGGCGCGTTCGTCGCGCTGGTCGATGCTCTGCACGTGCTGCGTTCCACCGGGATGATTACCGTCTGGCCCCTGCGGGAATTTCTCGCCGCCACCAGCGCGGGCTTTGTGGAGGGGCAGGCGGTGCTGGACCTCAGTTTTGCGGAGGACTCGCGCGCCCGTGTGGACATGAATGTGGTGATGACGGAGACGGGCCGGATCGTCGAGGTGCAGGGGACGGCAGAAGGGTTGCCGTTCACCCGCGAAGAGATGCTGCAACTGTTGGGTCTCGCCGAGGCAGGGATCCGTCGGCTGATCACCTTCCAGAAAGACGCGCTGGCCGACATCGCCTCAGTGGCCAGGCGCTAAGTGCGCGGGAGCGTCTACCGGCCGTGGCTAGAACGTCCCGCAGAGTTCGCCCCAGGCCTACGCGCAACCGGCGGACCAGACCGCTCCGCCTCCGTGCGCTCCCTGCCGCCCGGCCCGCGCCGGCTTCCGCCACGCTGGAGGTCGTCCTGGCAACCCGGAACCCGGGCAAAGTGCGGGAGCTGCTGGACATGCTCCGGGACCTCCCGTTGCAGGTGTACACACTGCATGCCTTCCCGCAGATTCGGGATCTGCAAGAAGACGGTTTGACCTACACGGAAAACGCGATCAGCAAGGCCCTGGCGGTCGCGCGGCTGACACGCCGCGTGGCTGTTGCAGATGACTCGGGGATTGAGATCGACGCGCTGCAAGGCGCCCCCGGCCCGCACTCCCGCCGTTTTCTGGGCGAGGGGATCTCCGAGACCGCGCGCAACGCGCGGATTCTTAAACTCCTGGCAGATCTGCCAGCCAGATCACGCACCGCTCGATACCGCGCGGTGGTGGCAGTCGCCACACCTGAGGGCGCGGTGCGGACGTTTGAAGGGATCTGTGAAGGGCAGATCGCGGTGGCGCCGCGCGGATCGCACGGGTTCGGGTATGATCCAATCTTTCTTCTCCCGGAGTACGGCAAGACGATGGCGCAGCTCCCGATGGCGGTGAAGAACCGGATCAGCCATCGGGCCCGGGCGATGGCTGCCGCGCGAGTGTATCTTCGCCAGTTGGCGATAGGGGAAACCACAGTAGCCAGTGACCAGTAGTCAGTCACCAATCACCAGTCACCAGTCACTGGTCACCGGTTGCCGCGATCGACGGGAAAGGGTTTGGCTAGTGCTTTCTGGTGACTTCCTGTTAGAGTTGCTTCTCGAGCAGCTGAGGCTTCGAGAGCAGGTCCAGCCACGCATCCTTGCGCCTCTTCATCAACGCCGGCACGGTCCCGAGGGTGAACGCCAGCGGATCCAGTCCGCGCTGTAGCTCCTTCCACGTGATGGGCAGAGAGACCGTGGCCTCTGGTGTCGGCCGCACACTGTACGCGCTGGCCAGCGTCGCGCCCAGCCGGTTCTGATTGTAGTCGAGGAAGACTTTCCCCACTCGCTGTTCTGCCGCCCATGCCGTGGTGACCTTGTGGGGGTGGAGACTTTCGAGATACTGCGTGACGGTTTTCGCAAAGGCGTGGGTCTGCTCGAACGTGTACCGCCGCACGATCGGTACGAACAGGTGCAGACCAGTCTTCCCGGACGTCTTCACGAATCCGTCCAGTTTGAGCCGTCTCAGCACGTCCCGCAGCAACAACGCCGCCTCCGTCGCCGCGTCGAACCCGCGGCGCGAATAGTCGGGGTCCTTCTCGCCCTTGCGTTGCGGGAGCTTATTGTCGGGGAAGAGGTATGGATCGACGTCGAAGACGACATAGTCCGGCCGGTTGAGCGTGCTGGCCCGCAGCGCCTGCTCAGAGGCGGCAAACGCCGTTCCCGCCGCGCCCGCCCGTTCGGCGCGCCTGACCGGGGTGGTGCGGCTGAACCAGGTGTGGATCTCGATGTTGGCGAGCTGCGCCAGCCAGGCCAGCGTCTCCAGATTATTACAGAGGGGGGCGACCAGCGTTTTCTTTTCGCTCTCGGTCCAAATGCGAACCGTCTCCACAAACGGCGGCGCATCGGGATAGTCCTTCTGGTAGAAGCTCTCGCCGGCGATGCCATTCGGGAAGCGGCGGAGCGTGACCGGGCGATCTCGCAGGTGGGGGAGGATCTGCGGCGCAACCTCCAGGTAGTAGCGAATAAGATCGCCCTTCGTGTATCCTCGCTGGGGCCAGAAGATTTTTTCGAGGTTGGTAAAATCGACGCCGGCCGGCGCGCCATCCAAGTGAACGCGGGGATCAGCGGCCGGGGGACCAGGAGACCAGGCAATCGAGTTGGGCGAGGCCACCTCTGGCCCCTTGGTCCTCTGGTTGCTTGGTCCCGTGTTCCCTTGGTCACCTGGTCTCAGGGGCTGCGGCCGCTCCAGCCTGACGTCCCGTGCCTCCTTGTCCGTCCGCAGCCCCTTGTACACAGGGACCCGCAGCAGCCGATCATTCGTCCAGCCCGCATACTCCACTTCCATGACCAGTTCCGGCCGGATCCAGGTCACGGCATCATTGGATGGGGGTACCTGCGCGAAGGGACAGGCCGCCTCAACGCGCGCATGGAGCAGATTCGCGAGGCGCCGGAGCTCTGCATCGGTGAAACCGCCGCCGCAATGCCCGATGTACTGGAGATGGCCCTCCGCATCGTACACGCCGAGTAACACCGCGCCAAAGGTTTTCGCCCGGGCACCGCGACCGCGGGTGAATCCGCCGATCACCGCTTCCATCCGCTGTGTCACTTTGACCTTCAGCCAGGTTTTCGCGCGTTCGCCAGGCCTGTAGGGCGCGTCGCGGCGTTTGGCGACAATGCCTTCCACTCCCAGGTCTTGCGCAGCGCGGTAGAACGCGTTGCCGTGCTCGAGTACGGCTTCCGAAACGCGGATCCCCTGGGTGGGATGGAGCACCGAATCCAGCACTTGCCGGCGGTCGGCGAGCGGCCAGTCGAGCAGGCGGTGGCCGTTGAAGTACAGGACGTCGAACGCGTAGTACGCGATGAGAGGAGCGGGTCCGGGCCGGCTGCCGTTCCCCCCCTGGAGGCGAGATTGCAGTAACTGAAAGTGCCCGTCCAGGATCGCATCGGGCAGGTTTTGGGCGTAGAGTCCCTCCACCACCTCCGGGAACTGCGCGTTGAGAGTCATCCCTCCGCGACTCCGGAGCGTGACCTCGCGCCGAGGGCCGTTACGGCGTACGAACGCCACCGCGCGTACGCCGTCCCACTTGATCTCGAACAGCCACGCCGGATCATCGAAGGGGGCGTCGACCAGCGTGGCCAGCATCGGCTTGATGTCGCGCGGATACGGATCCTCTCCCGGTGTATGGAGTTTGAGCGCCTGCAGCGTCTTCCGTGTCCGCGAGGGAACTGCCCTCGTTTCCTTGCTCCGCGTCGAGCCACCGCGGGGGTTCCCCGATGACCACTGTGCTCCGGCGTCCGCACGAATTTGCTCGATCGTCCTCCCCGTCTTCACCGATGTCGAGGGTGCGGGCAGGGTCCAGCCCACGACGGCGTCGGCGTCGCGCTTCTTGAACATCAACCACTGCACCTCGCCGCCCATCTTGGTCCGGACGAGGTGGAACTCGCCCCGCAATCGGTGACCATGCAGAATCAGGGTCAGCTTTCCATTTGCGTAGGCCTGTTCCGGATCGCCTTCCACCACCTCGTACGTCCCCAGGTCCCAGACCATCACCGTCCCCGCGCCGTAGTTGCCCTCGGGGATCACCCCCTCGAACTCCATGTAGTCGATGGGATGGTCTTCGACCGGCACCGCGAGTCGTTTCTCTTCCGGGTCGTAGGTGGGCCCTTTGGGAACAGCCCACGATTTCAAGACCCCGCCCATCTCCAGCCGGAAGTCCCAATGCCGTCTGGTGGCATGATGCTCCTGGACGACAAACCGCGGCGCCCGGGAGCGCGGGACTGCGCCGGGCTTCTTGGGACGGCCCGCGGGCTCCGGGGTCTGCTGGAATTTGCGTTTGCGCCGGTAGGCTTCCAGGCTCATGCGCACAAGGTGATGTCGCGATGTAGGCCAAAGATGTAGTTCGCCAACCGCAGCGGCGGGACCATTCTCAGGAGGTTGTCATGACAGCGGAGGTCACCCTGTCTCACATCGGCCAGATCGGCGTCTCGGTGAAGGACGTGGAGCGGGCGACGGCATTCTATCGCGATCGGCTCGGCCTGCGGTACCTGTTTACCGCGCCACCCGGGCTGTCGTTCTTCGACTGCAGCGACGTCCGGCTTATGCTGAGCCGTCCGGAAGGCCAACCTCATGGGAACTCCATTCTGTATTTCCGTGTGCCGGACATCCAGGCGGCGCACGGTGCGCTCGCCGGGCGCGGCGTTCGGTTTCACGACGCGCCTCGCCTCATCGCCCAGATGGAGAGCTACGATCTGTGGATGGCGTTCTTTTACGACTCGGAAGACAATATGATGGCCATCATGAGCGAGGTGCCGAAAGCCAAACAGTAACCAGTAGCCAGTAACCAGCAAGGACGAAATGACAGTCAAGCGGACTGGCTACTGGCTACTACTCGCCACAAGTCCCAAAAGTGTCCGCGCGTACTCGGTAGCTGGCGCCCCTTCCTCGTGGGTGAAATAGGCAAAGACGCTGCGACCCTCGCCGGTGCGCTGGCCGATCCATTGGGCCCACCGGTGCAGGTCCTCGTCAGCATAGCGCGACTTGTGCAGCCGGAGATAGGAGACGGGTCCCACCACATCCGCCGGCTGCATTTCTTCGTCGGTCTCTGCCACGCAGAGCGCCACGCGGTGAGTCTCCAGCAGGCGGTAGACGGCTTCGTTCCGCCAGCTGTTGTGGCGGAATTCGAGCACGGTCTGCCCGCCGGGACGCAGGCTGGCCAGGAACGACTCCAGCAGGCTCAGGTCGAACCGCAGCGACGGCGGAAGTTGAAAGAGAATCGAGCCCAACCGGTCCCCCAAACGCCGCAGACGTTCAAAGAGGAAAGCCACATCTCCGTCCACGTCCACCAGCCGTTTATTGTGCGTGATGCGGCGGTGCGCCTTCACCGAGAAGCGGAACTCTGGCGGCACCGCCGCAGCCCACTGCGCCAGCGTGTCTTCCCCGGGGTACCGGTAGAAGGTGTTGTTGAGTTCGACGGTGAGAAACATCTGCCCGTAGAATCGCAGCATCTCGCCGTTGGGTAGATCGGCCGGATAGAACGAACCCTTCCACTCGGGATAGCTGAAGCCGGACGTACCGATGTACGCGCGGGGTGTCATGCCGTTGAAGCGGTGAAACGTTGGAACGTTGAAACGTTAATGTGTAATCGCTTCAACGTTTCCCGCTCGCGCATCGCCGCGGCCCGCGGCGCGGAGGCCTGCCCTGAGCCCGGTCGAAGGGCTCTGGGCCGGCGGGCCGGCTGCTTCTCCTTGCGGGTCATCTGCAGGCTGCGGCGAAGCGCATCCATGAGGTCGACGACCTTCTCCTGCTTCCGCACCGGGACGCCGACCACAGCCTCACCGTCGATCTTTGCGGCGATGACCTTCTGTAGCGCTTCGCGGTACTCATCCCGATATTCGGCGGGGTTGAACGAGGCGATGAGACCTTCGATCAACTGCATCGCCATCTTCTTCTCATTCGGATGCACTTTCGCCTGAACCGGCAGCTCGGGAACGTCGTTGACGGCGCGCACTTCATCTGCGTAGTACAGCGTGGACATGACCAGCGTCCCATCGTACGGGCGCACCGCGACGAGGTGTTCCTTTTCCTTGATCACGACCTTGCCGACCGCAACCTTTGTCGCCTCTTCCATCGTTTCGTGGAGGAGCCGGAACGCCTTCTGCCCACCCTCGTCCGGCGCGAGGTAATAGGACTTTTCGTAGTAGATCGGGTCGATCTCGCTGAGGTCGGCGAATGACGTCACGTTGACCGTGCCAGCCGTATCGAGCGGAACGCTGTCCGAGTCCTCGTCGCTGACGGGAACGAACTTGCCCTTCGCATATTCGTAGCCGCGGACGACGTCGTTCCAGTCCACAATTTGTTCGTGATGGGGACAGTACCGTTTGTTTTGAATGGGAGTCATGCAACTGCTGTGCAGGAGGCGGAACCGTACATCCTTCGCCTCGGTAGCGGTGTAGAGTTTTACCGGGATGGTAACTAGGCCGAAGGTGAGGTGACCTTTCCAGATCGGGCGCATCGAACCGTCCCTCCATCAGGCGCTGCCAGTGGCCGCGAATAGATGTACGCGTATTATACTCTTGTGCGCCAATTCCTGCCTGCGCGCAGGCGCCCTGCCGCAGGCCCCGGGGCTGCTCTGGGCGGCGCACGGCCGGTCCGAGCCAAAATTCTATCGGGGACTGTCCCCCGGACGCCCGCATCTGGAGCGGGTCCGAGCGTACCGTGTAGCCGGTTTGAGTCAAAGAGAGAAAGGGGACAGTCCCCACCTCGGCAGGGCCTCAGCGCGGGCAGGGGAGGAAGCCCCGGAACCCGCGCCAAATTCAACAGAAGCCGTCGCAGCACGTCTCGCGGCGTCGTGAGGGAAGCCACATGCCTCCGGAATTGAAGGCGTTCTTCCGCTACTGGTCGCTGACGTTCGCCGTTCTGTTCTTCTATGTGTTCGCGTTCATCGTGGCCGGCTTGGACATCTGGGAACAGGTTATGGACATGGTCCGAAAGCGCCGCAGCCAGCTTCTCCCCGGGGGGCCGGCGTTAGATCCGAACCCTCTGAAAGGGAAGACCGTGGCCGAGACGCTGGGCATGGGTCCAGGTCAGCGACCCGACGAGAAGCGGCAGTGGGTGCTCGACCTCGCTACCGAGGTCGCCACGAAGCTGGGGCTGACCGTCCGCGTCGTGGTGTTGGAAGACTCCATGAAACATCCGCTCGTGCATTTCCATGATGGCAAGCAGCTGCGGACCTACCGTGTGGACAAAACCTGGGTTGCTGAGGCGCGGGCGGGGGACGCGCAGCGGACGCAACAGGTCCGCGATCTGCTCGAGCGCTACCTCGCCAGTGACTTCCTGGGCCGCCACGAGCAGCGGCCTAAGAAGACCACCGAGCTGGCTCGAGAGGCCGCCAGCAAACCCGCGCCGGCTCGGCCGGCCAGCCCCGCGGCGCCTCCGGGCGAGTCGCCGGCACCGGAATCCTGATCCCGGACTCTCCGGACCTCGTTTCAATCTTCACAATTTCTTCAGATTCGCGGAAGATAGTCGAGGTGGCCCTGAACACTCGAATCGCTTCAGGGAGAAGGTGACATGTGGCGCCGCCATGAACCCGAGCCCTGAACCACTCGATACACTCGGGTTCAGGGTGAACTCCGCGAGTGGTGCATGGTCGGGGCGGCCGGATTTGAACCGGCGACCTCGTGGTCCCAAACCACGCGCGCTGGCCAGTCTGCGCTACGCCCCGGTCAGGAGGATCGTAGCATGCGACCCGGCGCTGGGTCAAACGATCCGCCCCGGCCGGGCGCCGATGGGCAGGATGCTGGTAGGAATGGACAGCGCCAGCGTGGGCGTTGATACGGGTGAGCCACGAGTGTCGCCCCCGGAGCGGGCCACTGAATCGCGCTCGTTGCGTTCAAGAGAGCAGAGACGATGAACCATCCCGGCACGCAGACCCCGGAGCCCGTCGCCATCGTGATCATCGGCGCGACCGGGGACTTGTCACAGCGGCTTCTGTTTCCCGCATTATACCGTCTGTTCAGTGAAGGGGCGATCGCCGGATCCCTCGCCATCGTGGGGATGTCGCGCCGCGGCATGACGCATGAACAATTCCGAACCTTCGTCCGTGAGGGTGTGCAGAGGGACGTCGCGATTGACGCCGCCAGCTGGGGCCGGTTCGCGGAACGGCTCTTCTATGTCTCAGCCGATTCGATGAAGGAAGCCGACTATGCGCACGTGGCTCGAACACTGGCCGAGGTTGAGCCCCGCTTCGGCACCGGCGGGAACCGTCTCTTCTACCTGGCCGCGCCCCCATCGACCTACGAATCGATTCTGACCAACCTGGGGCGGAGTGAGTTGATCCGGTATGGGAGTCGCCAGCCCTGGACCCGGGTCATCATCGAGAAACCGTTTGGCCGGGACGAGGCGACGGCGCGCCGGTTGAACGTGTTGGTGGACCGGGTCATCGGTGAGGAATTCGTGTACCGGATCGATCACTACCTCGGCAAGGAGACCGTGCAGAATATGCTGGTGCTGCGGTTCGCGAACACGGTGTTCGAGCCGATCTGGAACCGCCGCTACGTGGATCACGTCCAGATCTCATTTGTGGAAGACATCGGCGTGGGTGGGCGGGGTCGATTCTATGAAGAGGTCGGTGTCGTGCGAGACGTGATCCAGAACCACGTCCTGCAGTTGCTGGCGATCATCGCCATGGAGCCGCCGGCCGTATTTGACGCCGAAGAGTTTCGCAACGAGAAGTCGAAAGTGCTGCGGGCCATTCCGCCCGTGCAACCGGTGGCCGCGGTGCGCGGCCAGTACGCGCCAGGTCTGGTGGGGGGTCAACGGGTGCCCGGGTACCGGGAAGAAGAGGGCGTGGAGCCGCAGTCGGCGACACCGACCTACGCCGCCATGCGGCTGCAGATCGAGAACTGGCGATGGGCCGATGTGCCATTCTACCTCCGGGCTGGCAAGCGGCTGGGTCGAAAAGATACCGAGGTGGTCGTGGTATTCCGCCAGCCTCCGCTGCGTTTGTTCCGCGACTATGATATCGCCGGGATGGACCATAACGTCCTGGTGCTTAAGACGACTGATGATGAGAAGATCGCGCTCCGCTTTGGGGCGCGGGTTCCTGGACACAAGCACGAAATCCGCTCCGTGACCCTGGACTTCTCCTATCGCGACTTCGGCGAACCGGAGCATCCCGCTTACGAACACCTGCTCCTGGATGTGATGCGCGGAGTGCAGACGTCATTCCCTCGCCGCGACGAGGTAGAGCTGCAGTGGGCGATTGTTGACCCGCTGCTGATGTACTGGGCCGGCCATCCTCCGGATGATTTTCCAAACTATCCCGCCGGCGCCATGGGACCCAAGGAAGCCGATGACCTGTTGATGCGGGAGGGACGGCAGTGGAGGACCGACTGATACGCGCGGGCGCGCCGTCGCGTGGTGGAGGGATAGCGGGGTGAAACAACGAGTGGTCCAGGCTCTCATCTGCGGCGTGCTCGTGCTGGCGGCATTGGCGTGGCTGGCACCGTCGCCGGCGGCCCAGACCGCGTCCCCCCCGGCATTCGCCATCGAGACGGCAGACCGTGCCGTGGTCCTGATCACCGCGACATATCGCGCCGGCGGCCGGACGGCCCGGGGGTCGGGATCGGGGATCATCATCGATCCGTCGGGAGTGATTCTCACCGCCGGGCATGTCGTCGACCGCGCCAGCAGTCTGGAGGTGCAGCTCCACAGCGGGGAGGTCCTGCCGGCAGATGTGGTGGGGACAGATCGCGTCTATGACATTGCCCTGCTTCGAGTCGATGCGGTCCGCCCGCTTCCCGCTGTCACCCTGGCGGCGTCATCGCTGCTGCAGCGCGGGGATACCGTCGTGGCCCTTGGTCGGGCGCCGCGCCGGCAGGCGGGGCCGACCGCCGGCACGTTTCTGGAAGTCGACCTCGAAGCGCGGGCCGGCGTGCCCAACCTCCTGTCGACCGCGGTCGTCTATCCGGGCGATTCCGGTGGTGCGCTGGTCAACGAACGAGGGGAAGTGATCGGCGTCATTGTAGCGATCACCCGCAATGGGTTGCTCAGCCTGTCGGTGGCCACCGACGCAATCCGGGCCGTCTTGACTGACCTGCGAGCCGGCGACGTCCGGCATCCCTGGTTGGGTATCACCGGGCGGACCCTGACGGAAGACCTCGCGGCCGAACTCGGCCTGGCGTTGCACAACGGCGTCTTGATCCTGGAAGTGCTCCCGCACAGTCCGGCGTCGCTCGCCGGGCTGCGGGGTGGACGAGCCAACAGCACCGCGGATTTTCCCACGGGGGGCGATGTCATCACCGCCATCGATGGCCGGCCCGTGACGACGTTCGGGGCGCTGGCGGCCTACATCTTGAGCAAGCATATCGGCGACCCGGTCACGCTGGAGATTAATCGCGACGGCCATGCAGCAACGACCACGGTCATCCTGGGGGAGCGGCCCACCTTGTAACTAACGCGGTCGAGCGGTCTGGCGGTCGGGCGGTCGCGGGAACAGCATAAGAGATGGTATGCACGGCAACGCGACGGCGCGACTGCTTGACCGCGCTTTTGGCCAGGTGTAGGATGCAGCCAACGTTGGCAAAGGAGGCGGCGGCGTGAGGGTTCCGGTGGAAACCTTTCAGCAGGCCTCGACCACGATGCGCAAGGTGCTGGTCGAGATCAAGAAGGTGATCGTCGGCCAGGATCTGATGCTGGAGCGGATTCTGGTCGCGCTGCTGGCACGCGGGCACGTCCTCATCGAGGGAGTGCCCGGGCTGGCCAAAACCTTGGCCATCAAGACCACCGCCCGGGTGATCGACTGCGAATTCAAACGCATCCAGTTCACGCCCGATCTGGTGCCCGCGGACCTCATCGGAACCCGCATCTACAACCAGCACACCGGGACGTTTGATACCGAACTCGGCCCGGTCCTCGCAAATCTCGTCCTCGCCGACGAGATCAACCGGGCGCCGGCGAAGGTGCAATCTGCGTTGCTGGAGGCGATGCAAGAGCGGCAGGTGACGATCGGCAAGCAGACGTTTCCGCTGCCGAACCCCTTCCTGGTGCTGGCGACGCAAAACCCGATTGAGAGTGAGGGTACGTATCCGCTGCCGGAGGCGCAGGTAGACCGCTTCATGTTCAAAGTCGTCATCACATATCCCAGCGTGCTGGAAGAAGTCACCGTGGTGGAGCGGATGGCCGTGCAGCACCCGGAGGTGCAACCGGTGATCGCCGCCGCCGATTTGCTCGACATGCAGCGGATCGCCGATGCCCTCTACGTCCACCCCAAGTTGATGGAATACGCGGTGACCCTGGCCAACGCCACACGCCGCCCGAAGGACTTTGGGTTGGGAGAACTTGCGCCGTACGTCTCGTACGGCAGCAGCCCGAGGGCGTCTCTAAACATGATCATCGCCGCGAAGGCGCTGGGGCTCCTGCGCGGCCGGGAGTACGTGCTGCCGGAAGACGTGCGCGACATCGCGCCAGAGGTGATGCGCCACCGGCTGGTCCTGTCGTACGAGGCGCTGGCACAGAACATTACGGGCGATCACATCGTCTCCCGCGTCCTGGAGCAGGTTCCCGTACCGCGCGTCCACATCGGCGATCCCTATGAGGCTACGCGGTCAGCCCAGCCATGAACCCAGCTGCAGGGCCGGCGGGGCAAGGTCGTGGCGGCTAAAATGGAAACCCCGGAGAGCATCCTGCGGCGGTTGGAATTTAAGGTCGTGCGTCGGCTGGACGGTCTGCTCTTCGGCGATTACACCGGACTGTTCTACGGGCCCAGTCTTGACCTGGCCGAGGTGCGAGAGTATCAGCCGGGAGACGAGGTCCGCCGCATCGACTGGAACGTCACAGCCCGCATGCACCGTCTTTTCGTCCGCCAATATCTGGAAGAACGTGAACTCACCGCATGGATACTGGTGGACTTGTCTCCCTCAATGGTGTTCGGCACCCGCCGGCAATTGAAACGCGAGAGCGCCGCGGAGTTCGCCGGCGTCGCCGCGTACATCGTGGCGCGACACGGAGACAAGGTCGGCCTGATTGGATTCCCTGGACGGGAGGTGTACGTACCGCCGCGGGGTGGCCGCGTGCACGTCCTGCGCATTCTGCACATGCTGCAGCAGGCCCCGCCCCGACCCGACGGCGGTGGGTTGGCCGATGGGTTGCGCCAGGCCGCGCGCGCGCTGCGCCGCCGGTGCCTGGTGTTTGTCCTGTCGGATTTCCAGGCGGCCGACGGGTGGCAGCAATCGCTGCAGGAACTGGCACGACGGCATGATGTCATCGCGGTCTGGATCTCCGACCCAGCAGAGCAGGAACTACCGGATGTGGGCGGTCTTTTCGTGCGCGACCCGGAGAGCGGGCAACAGCTCTGGGTGGACACGTCGGATGCGCGTCTGCGGGAAACCTATCGAGCGCTGGCCGCGCGGCAGCGGGCGGCGGTCGCGGCTGCGCTGCACACGGCGGCGGTTGATGCACTCGAGCTGTCCACGGCAGAGCCGCTTCTCAGTCCGCTGCTGAAGTTCATCACATACCGACGTAGGAGGAGCCGGTGGAGTTTGGCTGGCCGGTGATGCTGTGGGCCATGCTGGCGTCCCCCCTGCTGCTGTGGGGGTATGTGCGCACGCAGCGGCTGCGAAGCCGCGCTGAGGCAGCGCTGGCCGACGCTCATCTGCTGGGCCATCTGTGGACCAGACCGTCCGCGCTGCGCCGGCATCTCCCGGTCGGACTCTACGTCACCGCTGTGACCCTGCTCACGCTGGCCATGGCCAGACCCATCGCCGCCGTTCCGCTGCCGACCAACCGCGCGGCGTTCATCCTGGCGATTGATGTCAGCAAGAGCATGATTGGGGAAGATGTCAAACCGAACCGGTTGAAGGCCGCAGAGGAGGCAGCACTCCAGGTCCTGGCGTTGATCCCGGGATCGACAAAGGTGGGGCTGATCGCGTTCAGCGACTACGCGCAGGTGCTTGTCCCCCCCACGACGGAACGGCAGCCGTTGCGGGAGGCCATCACGGGGTTGAAGCTTCAGCAGGCGACGGGTGTGGGCTCAGCGATCATCGAGGCGCTGCGGGCGTTGCCCGAACGCAAAGAGCTGCTCGGCGATCGATTGAACATCTCTCCGCAGCAGCCGGCCATCCCGATCCCGCCTCCGACGCCCGGCACCTCGCCCACGCAACTGCCGCCAGCGGCAATCCTCATGTTTTCTGATGGCATCAGCAACCTCGGCGTCGATCCCGCCGTCGCGACCGCGCTGGCCAAGGACGCCAACGTCCGAATCTTCGGCGTGGGAGTGGGAACAACCGGCGGCAGCGTGATGCAGGTCGAAGGCCAGCTGGTGCTCGTCCCGTTCGACGCCACACTGTTGCGGCAGATCGCACAAATGACCGGCGGGCGATACTTTGATGTTTCCAATGCCGACGAACTCCGGCGAGTCAGTAGAGAGTTGGGGCGCGCCATCGGATGGGAGCGTCGCCGCACGGAGATCACCTCATTACTCGCCGCAGCGGCCGGCGTGCTCATCCTGACCGGGGGGGCGTTCTCGCTGGCATGGTTCCGGAGGGTACCCTGACGTGATATTCAGCAGATGCAGCGCGGGACGGGCCGGGAGGCGCGCATGACGTTCCAGTGGCCGATCATGCTGGTGGGGCTGGCGGCAGTGCCGCTGCTGGCGGCGCTGTATGTGTGGGCGCTGCGGCGGCCTGCCCGCCGGTCTGTCTCCTACACGCAGGTCGAGATGCTGGCGCAGGCGCTCGCGGTGTCCGGACGGTGGACGCGCCACTTCCCTGGGGTCCTCGTCGCGTTGTCGCTGGCCGCGGTCATCCTCTCACTGGGCCGGCCGGTAGCGCCGATGCCGGTGCCGGCCGTGCAGAATACGGTCATGCTATCCATCGATGTCAGCCGGAGCATGCTGGCGGATGACCTGCCGCCCAACCGCATCGAAGCGGCGAAAGCCGCGGCCAAGGAGTTTGTCCGCATCCTGCCGCGCGGGTTGAAGGTGGGCCTCGTGACCTTTAGTAGCTATGCAACGCTGATCGTTCCACCGACCACAGAGCGGACGCGGGTCCTGGAAGCCATCGATCTGCTCACCACGGAGTTTGCCACGGCCATCGGGGATGGGCTGCTCGAAGCCGTCTGGGCGCTCCCCGGGCGGCAGCGCCCTAGCTCGCCGCTGGCGCCTGCCCCGGTCCCGCAGCCTCCGGTGCCCTCGGGCTCCATCGTGCTCCTCTCCGATGGGCAGAGCAACCGCGGTGCCCTGCCGCAGGACGCGGCTCGAATCGCCCGCGAGCAGGAGGTCAAAGTGTACACGGTCGGCATCGGGACCCCCGAGGGCACATTCCTTAACCTCGGCGGCCGCAGCATCTGGGTGCGACTGGATGAGGATACGCTGCGGGAGGTTGCCGAGATTACTGGCGGCACGTATTATCATGCGACGTCGACGATGGAACTGCGCCGTGTCTACCGCCGTCTCAGCCGGGATATTGGATGGGAGTCCCGGCCCACGGAGGTCAGCGGCCTACTGGCGGGGGCGGCGGCGCTGCTGCTGGCTGGGGCAGTCGGGGTCTCACTGCTGCGCGTGCACCGGATCTAACCTTCCACGCTGATCTTGATCCTGTTCCGGCCGGCCTGCTTTGCTTGATACAGGGCTTCGTCGGCGCGGTGCAACAGCGCCGTCAGAGATGCGCTGCCGTTCCCAGGCGCCACACCGGCACTGATCGAAATTTTCAGTAGATGCTCGCCGAACGCCAGCGGCGACTGGGTGATGGCGGCGAGCAGCCGCTGAGCCACGCCGGACGCGGCGTGGAGGTCTGTCTCCGGCAGCACGATGACGATCTCGTCTCCGCCATATCTGCCGACCAGGTCGACCTTCCGCAGCTGCCTCTTGCAGTGTTCGGCTACGGCCTGCATCACCAGGTCGCCGGCGAGATGCCCGTGGCGGTCGTTGATGGCTTTGAAGGTATCGATGTCCACCATGATGGCAGACAGCGGGCGTCGGTAGCGCTGACAGCGCGCGAACTCGCGCTCGGCCAGCTCAAAGAACTGCCGCCTGTTCAACAACCCGGTCAGACCGTCGGTGATGGCCAGCTGCTGCGTGTCGGCGAGCAGCCGCAGGTTCTCGCCCATCACGGTGAGCTGCCGGAGCAGGACGAGTGCGGTAATCGCAATAGCACCGTAGAGCAAACCACCCAGCGGGTAAAGGGCGGCGCGGTGACCGGCGACCACGAGCAAGCCATAGCCAAGCACGGCGGCCGCGTACGGCAGGGAGCTGATCACCCGGATGCCCTCCGGCGGCCATACCCCGGCCGCCACCGGTTTCCTAGACGACCACCAGGACTGATACAGCGCACTCGCGGCGAAGAGAAACCATGCCAGCATCCAGAACGCGTCCGGCCAGTCGCCAGCTTGGTACGAACTCTGCAGGTCCAGGTAGCCGAACGCCACGTCAGCGACGAAGAAACTGGCAATTCCCGCGGCGAGCATCCCGAGCACGTGGCGGTTTCCGCTTTCAGGCTGGCGGAGCAACAGCGCGGCAGCGCCGAAGACCAGGACGAGGTCGCCGATGGGGTAGGCGGATGCCAGCAGGGCGCTGAGCCGGTCGGCATGCTCGGCCAGGGCGGTCGGGCCGAGCACAAAATACCAGATGACCATCCAGGCGCCCAGCAGTACCGTGCCAGCGTCGAGCCAGAACTTGGTCTGCGAGGCTTTCGTCCGCGGCGCAAACGGGAAGGTCATCAGCCCGAGCATCAACGTCGGATAGAACAGCAGATACCCGACGTCGGCAAGCGACGGGAATGGATCGATCCCCAGCACCAATTCGTAATAGGCCCATAAGATGTCGCCGCCGGCGTAGAAGAACATGGCCAACGCGGCAGTGCGCCAGGCCACACGGGCGCGGCGTTTCAGCGATTCATCGGATCCCAGCCGCCACGTCAGGACCGCCGCGGTCAACCCGATCGGCGGGAAGGCCAGGTCGCCGATGGCTTCACGATGAGGGAGACGAGAGGCGCCAAACGCCACCCAGAGAACAAATAGCAGCGCGTAGATGCCCAGCGCGAGGGCGAGGCGCCCGGTGCGGTGGCGGAGCCATTCTTTGGTCAGATCTGCTGACATCCAGGCGCTCCCGATGACGCGCGAGAACAGCGAGGATATCCTTGCGCCAAACTATTTAGGCCTCCTGTTCTCTGTACCCTCCCGGCGGCACTTCGGACTGCGGTGGGCTGTGCGCGGCTTTTGAGAATTGACGCCATTGCCGTCGTCTGCCCGGACACAAACGAGGTATACTACGTCCTGCGGGACGCCATCGGCGAAGGATTTCATCGCAGGCCGGATTTTCGGGCCCGTAGCTCAAGTGGATAGAGCTCGCGGCTTCTAACCGCGAGGCTGGGGGTTCGAGTCCCTCCGGGCCCGCCAAGTTGGTAGAAGCGCCGCCGAGTGGGGGCGCAATCCCCTTACGCCTCTCCCTCTGGGAGAGGCCTTGCTCAGAGCCCAGCGCGGGCGAAAGCGCAATTCCTGATCTGAGTCAAATCGTGAGGGGTGGGAGGCCACCGCAGGGTGGCCTCCATCTATTTCTCCTTCACCATGCGAGAGAGCGCAGGGCGAGGGATCTGTTACGGCTGGTTGACCAGGCCGAGCGCCGGCGCGAAGCTCAGGCCCGCGGCGACGCGGCTGCATTCGCTGCTGGCGGGGTAGCCGCCGGTTGACAGGCCATAGTCCAGGCGCGGCCTGCTCACCGGCCTGTACACGTAGCTGGCGTTCGTGCACGGCTCCAGAGGGATCGCGCCGAGATACTTGGGAACCAGTTCGGCCAGCCTCGCCGGATATTGCCCATTGTCCTTGAAGTAATGCTCCAGCGCGGAGGCGAGCAGGGACAAATTACTGCGAGAGAGTTCGATCCGGTCTCGGACCCGGCTGCGGTCGACTTGGGTGCGGAGCTCCACCAGCTCCTGGTCTTGCTGGCTCACCATTTCCAGAAGCGTGATGACCTTGCGGTCCCGAGCGCGCAAGAATTCTTGTAGCTGAGCGACCTGGCGCGCCTGACGGTACGCCTGTTCCCGGAATGCGGCGAGTTGGGTGTCCCGCGCACCCAACAGACTATGGACGGCAAACAGCTGCCAGCCCGCGGAGGCGGAGAGGAGCACCAGGACAACAACCAGACCTCGTGGCAGCCCGCGCATCGGTCTCACTCCCGAAACAACTTTTCGCGGCAGAGGCCGACCTCCTGCTTTATGCCGCCCGGGTGCGGTGCGTAGACGCGTGCTCCGCAGAACCCAGCGGCCGAGTAATCCGTTTTTGTTAAGGGTATGACGACGCTGAGGGCCTCTCGGCCCGACGCCGACAGGAGGGATCGTCGATGAGGGTACTCCTTTGTGTAATCGCCATCCTCGCGCTGGTCGTTATTCCAACGGAGATGGCTGACGCAGCGATGCAGTTCACGCTCTGGCCGGCCGAGTTCTCGTACGGCACGCCCTCGGGCACCTTCGCATGGAACTCGACCCTGTTCGGATTTCGCTTTGATGAACCGCTCGGTCCGTTTGTGAGCCTGCGCTCGGACCTGCGCTATGGCGCCGTCGCCAATCCCAGCTTCACAGCAACCAGCATGTCTGGGTACAGCGGAAGCACGTGGATCGCCGATACGGCATTCCGCGTGGGCCTACGCACCGGACCCGTCGGCTTCGCGGCCTATGGTGGATACGGCGGGTTCTTCTTCAACGCCAAAGGTCCGTCGGCGTCGGACAACGTCGTGTTACGCAACCTTTCCAGCCGGCTGGGGGTGGAGGCCACGGTTGCCGCGTCCGGGGGACTGGTCCTGCGGGGGAGCTACACATGGATCACCTCACTGACTGCAAACGCAGACTTCTCAATGTCTGGTCCTCCTGCGGTGGCCGATTCCCGGAGCGGGACCGGCAGCGGCAGCGAATATGAAATCACGCTACAATATTCGCCAGTGCCTGTGACGACCGTGTTTGCCGGATATCGCGGCGGCTCGTCGCAGATTTCCTGGTCGGGCGGTGGCACGAACAACAGTACCTTCCAAGGGTATCTCGTCGGCGTCGAGCTGCATTTCTAGCCCCGGCCAACACCGGAAACCGGAAGCGGGAAGCGGGAAACGAGACCTCGGCAGCATTCCCGTTCTGTTTCCGGTTTCCCGCTTCCGGCAGTGCCCCACGGCAGGACGCGTGCGGGAGGGCTGGAACGTCAGGAGAAGGGAACTGGGGGCGTGTGATGCCGCGAGCCGACAACCTGTACGAACTGCCGTCTGATCTGCCGGTGCCCGTCGACGACGGCGCGTGTGCCCACCTACCCGGGATGCGACTGCCCGGCGTCGCACTGCCGTCGACCGCGGGGCGCCTTGTGGATCTCGCCGGCCTACCGGGCCGCACGGCCCTCTACTGTTACCCGCGCACGGGGAAACCCGATGAACCCTCTCCGCCGGGCTGGAATGAGATCCCCGGAGCCCGTGGATGCACCCCGCAGTCATGCGCGTTCCGCGATCGCCACAGTGAACTGCAGGCGCAGGGGGTGCGGGTGTTCGGCCTGAGTACACAGAGCACGGCCGATCAGCGCGAGGCCGCCATCCGTCTCCGGCTGCCGTACGAGTTGCTCAGCGACGCGAATCTGACGTTCGCCCGTGCGCTGCGCCTGCCGTCGTTTGCCCTGGAAGGGCGGAACTACGTGAAACGGCTGACGCTGGTGATTGACGACGGAGTCATCGAGCACGTCTTCTATCCGGTGTTTCCCCCCGACACGAACGCGGGTGAGGTGATCCGCTGGCTCTCCGCACGTCAGCGTCCGGCCTAGTGGATCCCTGGCCGCGGACCCCGGACGAACTGGTCGAGGTGCAGCTGCGCCTCGCCGCCCTGACTCCCCCGCTGTGGCATCCGTCTGGCGCGGTGCCCCGCGTCGGTGCATGTTTCGTATGCTTCCCGAGGGGCTTCGAGGGCCCAGGCGCACCCGGGGACCGGGCCTGGGCAGCCGCGGTCGTGACCGCGGGAAAGCGGGAGATCGACGTGACTGTCATCGAAGGCGAGGCACCGGCGTCGTACCGTCCGGGATTTCTGGCCCTGCGTGAAGGCCCGCTGCTAGAAGCGGCGGTGCGTGCACTGCCGCTCCTGCCGGAAGTGCTCCTCGTAGATGCGACCGGACGCGATCATCCGCGGCGGGCCGGGCTCGCCCTCCACCTCGGCGCACGGCTTGATGTTCCCTCCATCGGTGTCACGGACCGCGCGCTAATTGCCGAGGGGATCTGGCCGCCGGATGAGCCGCGTGCGCGCAGCCCCCTGCGCCTTGGCAATGAGGTGGTGGGATACTGGGTGCGCACGGTGAAAGGGGCGAGGCCACTCGCGGTGCACATCGGATGGCGCACAGACCCACAGACCGCAGTGGAGATCGTGCTCGCGGTGACCGCGGAGTCGAGGACGCCGGACCCCCTCCGGCTGGCCCGCCGCGCCGCGCGAGAGAGGCGAGCGCACGCCGCACGCTGATTCGCAAGGTTCCTGATGGTACGACTGGCAGAACGCAGCCGGCAGAACGCAGAACGCAGAAGGCTCCAGGTTAGGTTCGGTAGTCCGCGTTCTGCGATCTGCGGTCTGCGTTCTTAGGGTTCGTTATGGGACGGGCGGAGTTGTGGGTAGGGGAGTGGGCGCCGGCTCGGGGGTATACGGCCCGCCATTGGCCAGCGCAACCGTGACGTCGATCCGGCGGTCCGGGAACAGGACTGGCAGCAGGAGGGCAGTCGGTGGGGTTCTGGAGCGCTTTTCAAACGTCAGCGTCCCCTCGATCTTTCCCTGGGCGTTAACCTCACCGGGGAGCGTGGAGCGGAGGAAGCGGATGGCGAGATCGCCGTCGGAACCGGCCAGCGTGGCCGAGGCCGCAAAGATTGTTGCCGTGGCTTCCGTTGAGTTGTCCACCGCCAGCGTCAGGATCCACGCATCTGATACCTCAGCCAGCTTGGATGGTGTCGCCACCACCCCATTCGATTCTTGCCGATCCTTGAAATACCAGATCCGCATGGGCAATCCCCGCGCGATGAAGCCGGCGTAGGCGGCGTTCACCGCCTCGATCCGGTCACGGAATCCTGGGTGTGTGCCGGCCCAATTTGTTTGTTCCTGACTGCGGCCGGTGACGTTGTTCAGCCAGGCGAGCGTCTGCGCCGCTTTGGCTGGATCGAAGCCGGCTTCTATCATCATGCGAAGGGATCCGAGGTCAGCTTCTGTCTCTTTCTCTCGTGAGAACCCCAGCATGGCCAGGTCCACCACCAGCCGCACCAGATCGACCGTAGTCCGGTTGCCGGAGGCGATCGCGATGATGATAGACAGCAGGGTCCCGGCGTTGGCCCGCTCGATGAACTGCGCGACATGGCGTTTGACCGTGTGAG
The DNA here is from genome assembly GCA_005882335.1 of Candidatus Segetimicrobium genomatis. Lineage (GTDB taxonomy): Bacteria > Sysuimicrobiota > Sysuimicrobiia > Sysuimicrobiales > Kaftiobacteriaceae > Telluricultor. Next base: position 6,664 of record VBAP01000009.1, on the reverse strand, counting down.
TCATCTCATGCCCCAGCACGAATGCCCACTCTTCGGCGTCCAGCCCGAGCCGCAGCATGCCGCGCGTGACGAAGATGTAGCCCGGCGTGCTGATGGCATTCGGAACCGCTGTGTCGAGGATGATCAGCCTGTAGGGGATGTTGGGCCTGCCCGAAAACGGCACCAGCCGGTCGCGGATCTGCGTGAGGAATCCCTGCCATTCGACATCAGCGAAGACGTCATACCGGCTGATCAGTTCGGCGGCGACGGCGCGGCCGACCGCCAGCTCGTCCTCCTCCGAGACCGAAGACTGCGCGGTGACGGGCGCCGACAGCGCCAGAATGCACAAGCATGCGGCGAGTCCGCGAATCACGATCGAGGACCTGCGATCCGGTCCCATTGCCTGGGCCTCGCTTCTCGGAGCCGTTGCTCTCCTCAGTCTATGCCCGCGGCAACGAACCGTCGACCATCCTGAAATGCATTACGGGGATGCGAAGTTGAGAGTTCGCGACCAGCCCGCGACGGCCGGCGATGGGACCGGCCTCGGACTAGCGGACGTAATCTTCCTGTTGCGCGAAAATCGCTTCGAGGCTGCTGTTGACGGCGGATAGCACAGTCTTGGCCCCGGCCATCGGTTCGTCGCCGGTAATCTTCGCGATGCCCAGCAGCGTCTGCTCGCCGTCGGGTGAGAGGAAGAGCACTTTCACGCTGACCGCGCGGATGTCCTGTTCGACGTCGGACGCCAGCACCGCAATCTGCTCAAGCACCACCCCATATCCATCGGGCAAGAGCTGGGTCACCGCCTGAATGGCGGCTTCGGCCGCGACCGCGACGTACTGGGTCGAGTCGTTGCGCGTCACGGCTTTGCCAACGACAGTCTCGCCGTCCAACACGAGTTCCACGGTGACGGTGGCAGAAAACCCTGCGGCTTCCAGGCTCACGCCTTTGAGGATCACCCGCCGTCCGGCCGGCGTGCTGCGGATGATCTCTTTTACAGTCGATACGGCAGGCCGGGTCGCCCTCAGTGGCTGGGGTTTTGGTTCGGCTCGTTGCGGAACCGGCCGCGGTGCCTGGGTCGGTGCCGCAGGGACGCGGGGCATCGCCGGCGCAGACGGCACCGGCCGCGCAGCGGGCGCACGGACCTCGGGCCTGGGGACTGGGGCCGATGTCTCGGGAGATCTTGAAACCGTATGCGATGTTTTCGCCGGCGCCGCCACGGACGCGCCGCGGCCGTCAGGGGCGGAGGGCGGCGTCACGCCTCCGGCAGATTGACGCTTGACCAGCGTGCGGAGTTCCGTGCGGAGCTGATCGACGTCTGACGCAGGTTTGATGACGAACGCCACCAGCGAGTTATTGCCGACGGGGTCGACGATGACGGTGGACCCGGCGTCGAACTCAGCCAGGACCCCGTCGACGTGGCCGCTCGAGGGTTCCTCATGCGACAACTGCAGCGCGGCGGCGGCGTTGGCTGCCAGTGTATCCAGCGCCACCGGTTCATCGTCGTAGACGACGGAATCGACCAGCAGGCCATCCCAGGTGGCGACGAGCGCGGTGCGCACTCCGAGGTGGCTCAGGCGCTCCTGAGCTTCGGGGTCCCGGAATAGAGCCTGGAGGTTCTCCAGGCTCTCAAACTCTTCCAATTCAAGCACGGTCATCGGGGGACGCCACCTGCTGGGATCGGCGCGTGTAGTCCCTGGCTCGCCGGTGTTGCCGAATTCCGTTCTCTTGGCATAAAGCAACTCCCGTGCCGGGACTCGTGTTGAGCGGAGCCAACCTTGGTCGAAAGGCCTGGACTACCGGCTGAGTGGCTCGGTTCCCACATAGTCGACGCGAACGACCCGCTCCGGGGGAACGACGCTGATCCACACCCGCCCGGGCGGCAGCTGTATGGGTCTGCCTTCCGCATCTGTGAACACTGTCCGTTGTGACGAATCAGGACGGCGCCAGGTTCCGTCAAAGCGACGCCCGGCGGCGAAGACGGTGATCCTGCCACCGCCAGTCAGTGCCGTCCGGCTGGTGAGGACGGGACCTTCATACACCTGCCACCAGCGGGCGTACAACACGATCACGGCAGCCACTTCAATCTGATGCCCTGTGAGGACATCCACCGACCGCTGACCCTCGCTGAACCGGCGGTAGTGCCCCGACGCCGGATCAAACACAAACTGCGACGTATAGCCGCGGCCGTATGGGATGGCGATCATCATCGGCGTGGCGGCCGGCGTCAGCTCTGCGGTCGTCCACGGCCGCGTCCCGAGGGGGGTGGTGTCCTTCACATACCGGCGCAGCAGCGCTACGGACGCGAACACATTGTGAGGCCTATGCCGCTTCGGGTCCCGCCGGAAGGGGCCCGCGTTCCAGAACTGGTTGATCACCGGCCCGGCGTGTTCTTCGACGGCAGCCAGTGCGCTTTCGCTCGAACCGGCGTGGGCAACCGTCGCGCTGTAGTCCCCCGCAATGTCCAAGAACTGCAGGCGCAGGCTTCGCACCGGGCCGACGGTATCCGGGCCGTCGCCACAGAACAGGGCCAGGAAGCGCGTAATCATCGCCTCGGTGGGAACCTCGTAGACGACGTCGGCCTCCGAGAGCCCCCACTGTGGCCGGGCCGGGATGGCGTTGTCGACCACGATACCGAGCCAGGAGCAGACCGGAACCTGTGGGGCGGTGGAGCCGCGGACCCAGCTCACGGCGAGGGGTGCCAGGCGGAACACGGATGCCTGCGGCCGGGCGCATCCAGCGGCGGTCAGGGTGAGGATAAGCGCGATGCCGATGCGGCGGATGATATTCATGCGTCCCATTTAGGTCGTGCCCGGCGTCGCGCGGCCTAGACGTTCGGGCCACGGCGGTTCCTCAAGGCGATCGCGCAGCCAGGCCGCCACCTCGGCGAGGCTCTCCTCGGAGACGTAGTGGCCGATGGGATACTCTCGGTAGGTCATCGAGACCGGGAGTGCCGACAGCAGGTCCCGCGCCGCGCGGCCGTGGTGGATCGGCAGAACTGGATCCTCCGTGCCGTGAACGATCAGCACCGGCAATCCCCGCATCGCCTCCGGCGGGGCTGCGTGCGGCAGGACCTCGGGTAGGATGCGGCCGCTCATCGCCACCACGCCGGCCAGTGTGTCTGGACGGGTCAAGGCGAGCGATAGACTCATGATCGCGCCCTGGCTGAAACCCATAAGATAGGCGCGATGCCGATCGGTCCCGTAAGCCTGTGTGGCTTCGTTAATGAACTGCAGCAGTATCAGGCGGCTACGTTCTGCCTCGTCGGGGTTGATCACCGGCGTGACAGGATCCAGCATCACGTGAAACCACCCATACATTTCTGGTCCGAGCTCAATCGGCGCACGGGCGCTGACGATGAAGAAGCGTCCGTCCAGGTACGGCGCCAGGCCGATCAGGTCGCGTTCGTTGCTGCCGACCCCATGGAGGAGCAGCAAGAGGGGAGGAGGGCCCGAGGACGGGGTCCTGGGAGGCTGCGTCAGGTGGACGAGGGAGAGCGTAGAGGCCGCAGCCATGTAGATGAAGTTTCCCATCCCGGTGTGTGACTCCTTGACACGCAGCCCAACGAGGAACGGTACAGGCCGCGCAGAAGTGTGGGGTCACATGGCAGCCGCATATAGAAAACACTGTACGGTGCGAGCCCCGTACCATCGCGACAGTCTGGGGCGCCAAACGTGCGGCTGGAGGCGAGTCGCGTTTGGTACGGGGCGAGCCGGAGGGGGTCGTGGCTAACCTCGGGTTTGTCGGCCTGGGAGTGATGGGCGGCCGCATCGCGCGGCGGCTGCTGGCGGCCGGCCATCGCGTCACCGGATACAACCGCACGAAAACGAAAGCGCAGTGGTTGCTCGATGCGGGAATGCGCTGGGCCGAGAGTCCGCGGGCCGTTGCGCAGGCCGCAGATGTCGTGTTCACGATGGTGACCGACACCGCGGCACTGCATGCCGTGGCCCGTGGAGCGGACGGCGTGCTGGCAGGCTTGAGCCCCGGCAAGATCTATGTGGAGATGAGCACCGTCAGCCCCGCAGCCAGCCGCGACCTGGCGGGGGACGCGGGTGGGCGCGGAGCCCAGATGATAGACGCGCCTGTGTCCGGTAGTGTCAGCACGCTGGAGGAGGGCCGATTATCCATCATGGTCGGCGGCGACCGCTCCGCCTTTGAGCGCGTCAAGCCCATCCTGCTCGACATCGGACCAACGGTCAATTATGTCGGCGGAAACGGCCAGGCCGTCTTGATGAAGATTGCCACCAACCTCAGCCTGGCGGTACACATGCTGGCATTCAGCGAGGGAGTCGCGCTGGCGGAGAAGGGTGGGATCGCCCGCGAGACCGCCGTGGCCGTGCTCCTCAGCAGCGTGGTCGCCTCCCCCATGCTGAAGTACCGGGGGCCGTTTGTGCTGCGGCCGCCCGACGAGGCGTGGTTCGACGTGACGATGATGCAAAAAGACCTGGGCCTGGCGTTGGAGCTCGGACGGCAGATGTCCGTGCCTCTTCCGACAACGGCGGTGACCAATGAATGGCTGTCGGCGGCGCGGTCCATGGGGCTGGGCCGCCAGGACTTCGCGGCGGTGTTTGAAGTGGTGACGCACCTGGCCGGGCTACTGAAACGCGGGATCCAGGATCCGGAAACGGAGACACACGCCCAAAGGACGGGCCGATGAGTCGGGAGCAGTGGTTGCAGATGTACGCGCAGATGCTGCGCATCCGCGTGTTCGAGGAACACGTCAACGAGCTGTATACATCAGCAAAGATGCCCGGTCTCGCGCATCTATACATTGGCCAGGAGGCCGTGGCGGTCGGCGTGTGCCAGGCGCTGCGGTCCGACGACTACATCACCTCCACGCATCGCGGGCACGGCCACTGCCTGGCCAAGGGCGCGTCCGTGGACCGCATGTTCGCGGAGCTCCTGGGCAAGGCTCCGGGTTACTGCGGTGGAAAGGGCGGCTCGATGCACATCGCCGACCAGGAGCGCGGCAACCTCGGGGCCAACGCCATCGTGGCAGGCAGTACCGGGATCGCTACCGGCGCCGCCCTTGCCGCCAAGAGGCAGGGGAGCGACCGGGTGGCGGTGTGCTTCTTCGGAGAGGGCGGGGTGGGTCAGGGGATTCTGTACGAAGTCATGAACCTGGCGGCGCTGTGGACGCTGCCGGTGATCTACGTGTGCGAGAACAACCTCTACAACGAGTACACCCACTACACGGAGACGACAGCGGGCGACCTCCTGCTGCGGCCGCGCGCGTTCGGAATCTTCGCCGAGGAGGTGGACGGCCAGGACGTCCGCGCCGTCCACGCCGCTGCGAGCCGTGCCGTGGCACGGGCGCGCCGGGGCGAGGGCCCGGCGTTCCTGCTCTGCCAGACCTACCGTTTTCTCGGTCACCACGTTGGCGATATCAGCCGCGCCTACTACCGGACGAAGGACGAAGAGCAACGCTACAAGGCTGAGCGCGATCCGCTCCACATCCTGACGCGGTGGCTGGTCGCGGAACGGCTGGCGGCACCGGAGGAGTTCGCGCGTGTCGAGCAGCAGGTACGCGCGGAGATCGCCGCCGGCCTGCAGTTTGCCCTCGCGGCGCCCTATCCCGACCCAGGTGAGGTTGACCGGGATGTCTACGCCTAAAATGCGAAACTACGCAACCTACAGTCCGTCGCTGTGAGTGAGCCGGTCATTGCGGCCGCAGTGCGCGAGATTACGTTCGGACAGGCCGTCCGCGAGGCGCTGGCCGAGGAGATGCGGCGGGATCCCGCGGTGTTTATCATCGGGGAGGACGTGGCAGAGGCGGGGACGCCGTTCAAAGTGCTGTCCGGCCTCGTCGAAGAGTTTGGGCGGGACCGCGTGATCGACTCGCCGATCTCCGAAGCCGGCATTACGGGGCTGGCCGTCGGCGCAGCGATGACGGGCATGCGGCCGGTCGTGGACATCATGTTCGGCGACTTCATCACGCTGGCGATGGATCAGATCGCCAATCAGGCCGCCAAGGTGCACTATATGTCCGGCGGCAAGTTGAAGGTCCCTATGGTGGTCCGCACCACCCTGGGCGCGACGCGCCGCTCCGCCGCGCAACACAGCCAGAGCCTGCAGGCCTGGGTCAGCCACGTCCCGGGGCTGAAGGTGGCGCTGCCATCCACACCCTACGATGCGAAGGGGCTTTGGAAGACGGCGATCCGGGACGACAACCCCGTCGTCATCTTCGAGGATAAGTTGATGTATCAACTCAAAGGACCGGTGCCCGAGGGTGAGTACACGATTCCTTTCGGGACAGCCGACGTGAAGCGCGAAGGCCGTGACATCACCATCGTGGCCACCAGCAGTATGGTGCAGGTCGCCCTGCAGGCGGCAGATCTGCTGGCGCCGCTTGGTATCAGCGCAGAGGTGGTGGATCCCCGTACCACGGCGCCCCTCGATGCGCGCACCCTGGTGGAATCTGCCAGGAAGACCAGTCGCGTCATCGTGATGGACGAGGGGTACCAGCGGTACGGCATCACCGCCGAATTGGCCGCGGTCATCGCCGAGGGCGCCTTTCACTACCTCGACGCCCCCGTCACGCGGCTGGGCGCGATGGATGTGCCGGTCCCGTTCTCACCGGTCCTTGAAGATCTCACGGTCCCGACGCCTGACCGCGTCGTGGAGGCCGCCAAAACACTGTGCGGGCGAAGATAAATCTACACAATCTGCGCGATCTCCGCAATCTGCG
>VBAP01000168.1 GCA_005882335.1 Candidatus Segetimicrobium genomatis | reverse complement strand
CTGCGCTGGAGGTGAGGCGGAAGCTCGGCTCACTCGGGCTCGGCATCGCGCTGCTCGCCGGCGCCGCCGTCCTGGGGCTGTTCGGACTCGGCTTCGCGCTGGCGACGGTCGCCGCCGCATTCGCAACGTTCCTGCCGACCTGGCTGGCGTTGCTCGTCGTCGCCGGCGGCGTGCTCGTGATCACCGGTCTGCTCGCCGCCGTCGGGCTCGCGGCGCTCAAGAAAGGAACGCCGCCGGTTCCCGAGCAGGCGATTCAAGAAGCCAGGCTGACCTCGGAGGCACTGAAGCACTGATGCCCACCAACAGCCGCACGACGGAGCAGGTCCGCGCCGAGATCGAGAACGAGCGCGAGCGCCTCACCGAGGCAGTCGATCACCTACGGGAAGGAATGGGCGAGGCGACCGCCGTTGCGACGAAGCTGCGCTCGAATCTCCCGCTCGCCGGCGCCGCCGCCCTCGCAGCCGGCTTCTTCGTCGCCGGCGGGATCGGCGCAAGGCGCGCTTTGGCCGCTTCACCTTCGTCGACCGCGGCTGACGACAGCATCCGCATCGGTCGGCCGCCTAGCGGGCCCGAGCGGCTGACCGCTCGCGAGTGGAAGAACGTCCTCAAGCAGACGTTCAAGCAGTTCCTCGCCGACGATTGCATGGGGCTCGGGCAGCAGGTCGCCTACAGCTCGCTGCTGGCCTTCTTCCCCGCGGTCGCGTTCGTCCTCGGCCTGCTCGGGTTGCTGCATCTCTACGACCAGGTCCAGAGTCTGCTCGCGACCGTCGCCCCGCGCGGTGTGATCAATTTCATCCAGAGCTTGCAGCGGGACAACCGGGGCAGCGCATCGGTTGCCGCGTTCGTCGCCGGCCTGGTCGGCGCGACGTGGGCTGCGAGCGGCGCGATGGGGTCGATCGTCAAGGCGGTGAACCGCGCCTACGACCGCGTCGAGACGCGCCCGTTCTGGAAAGTGCGGCTGATCTCGATCCTGCTCGTCTTCCTCACGGCGCTGACCGCGGCGGCGACGGTCGTACTGATCATCTTCGGCGCGCCTCTCGGCGCCGCGATCTCGCGCAAGGCGCATCTCGGCGGGGCCTGGGACGTGACGTGGGCCGTGCTGCGCTGGCCCGTCACGTTCGCCGCCGTGCTCCTGTTCTTTGCGTTCGTCTACTACCTCGCGCCGAACGTCGAGCACCGGAACTGGAAGTGGATCACACCCGGCTCCGTGCTCGCCTCGCTGCTCTGGCTCGCGCTCTCCGGTCTGTTCGCGGTCTACGTGACGTTCGCCGGCTCGTACTCGAAGACGTACGGCGCTCTCGCGTCGGGAGTGATCCTGCTGCTATGGCTGAACTACACCGCGTGGGCGATCCTCTTCGGCGCCGAGTTGAACGCGCAGCTCGACCGCGAAGCGCACCTCCGCGCTGCCGGCGGACCGAACGCCGGCCAGATCCCTCCGGGCCGCCGCGCTTAGGAAACCGTCAGCGTTCCGCGGAGCGCCTTGTGCGCGTCCGAACGGAACGCGTACTTGCCGGCGCGGAGCGTGACCGTCCACGTGGCCGTGCCCTTGAACGCGATGCCCGTCCTTTTGTTCACGCCTGGCCCGACGAGATGGAAGTTGTCCTTCGCGGTGAGGTCTCGGATCGTGATCTTCGTCCTTCCGGCCGTCGCCGAGTGTGGGAAGGCGATCTTCAGTCCCGGGCCGACGCGACCCTTGAGCGCCTGGGGAGCCGCCGGCGGAGGCGGAGGCGTGGGCGTCCCAACGGTGAACGAGCCCTTCATCGTCGTCGGATGCGCGTCGCAGACGAACGTGTATGTCCCCACGCTGAGCGTCACCAGCCAGTCGGACGTACCGGTCCCCTCGACCGTCGTCGCCTGGTTGACGCCCGGACCTGCGAGATGGAAGTTGTGGATGTCGGACTGGTCGCTCACGTGCACGGCATAGGTGCCCGGGTCCAGGTGCGTGACCGGGTTGCCGGACGGATCGTTGAGCGTGATCACGAAGGCGGGGCCGACGTTGCCCTGGAGGGTCGGCGGGTCCGCGCCGGCCGCGGGCACGAGCGCGGCCGCGGCGGCAAGCAGGAAGATCCCGATCCGCACGATCACGAACCCAAGTTACGGACTCGGCGCGCAATCGGATTGCCGGGACGATTCGGGGCGGCCCTGAGGCCGCCCCGAAAAGGAGTTGCCGCCCTCAAATCAGCGTGCGGTCGCGCGGCCGGCGCGGACGGCGAAGCCGCCTGCGATCAGGCCGAGCGCGATCAGCACCGCGACCCACAACTGCAGTCCCGTGAACGGGAGCGTGGCGTGGGCACCCGCGACACCGAGCCTGGTGACCGCACCGAGCACGCCGCCAGCAGCCTTCGCCTTCGCCGGCTTGACGAGCGTCGCCTGTGCGCCGAGCACGCCGCCTGCGGCGGGCTGCGCGGTACCCGTCAGCGGGCTGGCGCCCAAGATCCCGCCGGTCGCCGCTGCGCTCGTCCCGGCGTTCGCTGCGGCGGGCTTCTGGGTCTTCTGCACGACGGACTGCTGCTTTGCGCAATTCGCAGTCGAGTAGCTCTTCACGGCGTGCACGTCGACCCCGCCGCTCTTGTTGTTCTTCCTGGGGCAGACAGCCACCTTGTGCGGCTGGCTGTTACCGGGGCCGGTGAGCTTCGTGCCGGCGGGCGCGCCGTGGCTGTTGGCGATCTGCGCCGCCGTCTTGCCGTTCCCGTACCGCTTCGACGAGTCGGGCTTGGGCCCGTTGCCCGTGCACGTTGCGCTCGTCCCCGTGCCGCCGCCTGTCAAGCAGCTGGTCCCGTGGCCGCTCTTGCTCGTCGTGCTGCTCGGCTTCACGCCGGGCGTCGAGGTCGAGGCCTTCGAAGCCTGCTTCGCCTGCCCCGGGGACGTCTTGCCGTGGTGCGAGGTCGGCGCGCTCGGCGACGCGGCAGGCGGAGCCGCGGGCTGAGCCGCCGCGGGCGTCTGGTCGGCCTTCTTCTCCTGACCCGGCGGCGTCCCCGCGTTTCCATTTCCGTTGCCGTTGCCGTTGCCGGCGATCGCTGTGCCAGTGGACGCAGCGAGACCGAGCGCAAAGACAGCGAGGGCGCCGAACCGTGCAATCCGTGTCTTCATCGTTGGTCGTCTCCTCTGCGCTATTAGGAAATGAGCCCGTGAAGGGACTCCCTCCGCACAACGGGCGACCGTCCCCGTTGGTTACGCGTTGAAAGAACTAAACGCCACTGCTCAGGAGCGCAATTCGGCCCCGAAGCGGCGTTTCAGCGCCTCGACAATCGTCGCCCTCAGCCTGGCCGCATCCGCATCGGACAGCGTTGTCCCCCAGCTCGGGCCCCGCCGCCTCGAGTGCGGCGGCGGCGAGGTCGCCCGCGGAGACCTCCTCCGGCACGCTGAATGCGAGGTCCTGCCGGATCGGCGGGTAGGTGATCACGTCCTCGTAGAGAACGCGCTCCGGAACCTGCGCGAAAAGCTCCGCAAGGTCGAGCTCGAACGCCGCCCATTCCCCTTCGACCAGGCGCGGATCCAGCGTTGCGACCCAGCCTCCCTGGACGGACGCCGATGCAGGCGACAGCAGGAACGGATGCGGAGCCCGGTCGAAGCGCGGCTCCAGCTTGAGGGCAGAGAAGACCTGCTCGACCGCCCCCTTGGCGAAGAAGAAGTCGCCCTGGGCGATCCCGCCCAGCCGCCATCGCTCCTCCGGCAGCGAACCGCCGCTCGGCAGGTAGACATGCGCGATCTCGAACAGCGCGACTCCTTCGTTCCCGGCGTTCACGTTGTTGCGCGCGGCGCCGACGAGGCCGAAGAGCAGCGTCGTGCGCAGCACTCGCTGCAATTCCGACAGCGGCTCCTCGAGGACGAGCGCCTCGGGGTGCGGATCGTCGGCCTGCAGCGAGTACGTGTACGCCTCGAAGAAGCCGGAGCCGACGAGCACGTCCGCCACGGTGCGGCGCAGTCGCTGCTCGTGTGTCGGGCGGCCGAACATCTCGCGCCGCAAGGGCAGCGTCGGCGGCACCTCCTCGAGCCGGAAGCGCCCGACCTCCTCGACGAGGTCGATCTCGCGCCGGACGTCGCGCGCGCGCCAGTACGGCGTGCGGACCGACCAGTCCTGCTCCACCTCGAAGCCGAGCCGGTGCAGACGGTTGCGCTGTTCGTCCGCCTCGATCGGGATCCCGACCACCTGCTGTGCGCGCTCGGGGCGCAGCCGGATCAGCGGCGTCTCGGGGAAGTCGGCCTTGACGTCCGAGTGTCCCGTCCAGCGCGCGCCGGTCAGCTCGACCAGCAGCTGGGT
>VBAP01000086.1 GCA_005882335.1 Candidatus Segetimicrobium genomatis | reverse complement strand
CGGGAGCAGGGGGACGTCCAGCACCTGCCCGCTCACGCGTTTGTCCCGGTTGAGCTCGGTCACCCCGTGGCGCAGCGTGAGTAGGAGCGTCTCTGCCGGCGCAAGCGTTGGGACCTCGATCATGCGGCCTCAGGGGTTCTCATCACGCCCCTGTCAGCCTGCTCTGTTCTGAATGGCCGCACCTGCCTGCACCGGCGCGCGAGACCGGGAGGCCTCGAAACCGTGACCCGAAGATCGGCTAAGGTGTGATTTATTACGGGTCCCGTGCTCGAGGCCTCCCGGTCTCGCCACAGATCGAATGTGGTCGCCTGACTGAACGGCGGCGGGATGGGAACCTTGGATAAGGGGACCAGTAACTGAGTCACTCCTTAGCCGATCTCCTGGTCCCCGGTCCAAGGTTCCCATCTCAGCGCCCCATCGAGCGTGAAACGCTTTGGAATGTGTCCTCTCCTCACTCACGCCTTGATGCGACTGTTCGTGGGGTCGAACCGAGGCTCGCGTTCCACGCGCGCGGCAATGCTGCGGCCGTCCAGCTCGATCTTCACCTCTGTCCCGGTGGCGGTGAGCTCCATCGGCAGGTATGCATAGGCGATGCTCTCCTGCACCGTATAGCCGATGCCGCCGCTGGTCACTCGGGACACCACACGCCCGTCAGTGGTCACCGGTTCGTTCCCCAGGGGATGGGCCGTATTATCGCTGAGGATCAGGCAGCTTAGTTTCCGGCTCAATCCTTGCTCCCGTTGCCGCAGCAGCGCCTCCCGTCCCTGGAAATCTTTCCGGTCCGCTTTGACGCAAAAGCCCTGCCCCGCTTCATACGGCGTATAGTCCGGGGTGACGTCTGCGCTCCAGTAGCGATAGCCCTTCTCCAACCTCAACGAGTCGACGGCCCGGTAGCCCACTGGGCGCAGGCTGTGGGGCGCGCCGGCTTCCCAGATGGCGTCCCACACGGCGAGCCCGCCGGCGATGGGCACGTAGAGTTCCCAGCCCAGTTCCCCCACGTAGGTGACACGAAGCGCCCGAACGGAAACCCCGGCGATCCTGATCTCGCGACAGGTCATGTAGGCGAAGGCCCCGTTGGAGACGTCATCGTCGGTGACATCCTGCAGGATGTCCCTTGCCCGCGGCCCCCACAGGCCGAAACAGGCCAGCTCGGTGGTGACGTCGCGCGCCGCCACCGATCCATCGGTCGGCAGGTGCCGGCGAACCCAGGCCAAATCGTGAACGCCAAACGCGCTCCCCGTCACGGAGAAAAAGCGGTCAGGCGCCAGCCGTGTAATCGTAAGGTCGCATTCCACCCCGCCGCGAGGGTTGAGCATTTGCGTGTATGTCACGGCGCCGACTGGTTTGTCGAGATCATTGTCGGTCAGCCACTGCAGGGTTCCGAGCGCGCCGGGTCCCTGCACCTCGAACTTGCTGAAGGAGGAGAAATCAAAGATCCCGGCAGCGGTGCGTGTGGCCACGTGTTCTGCGGGGATGGCCGACGACCAATTGTGCCGGATCCAGCCCGAGGGGGCCGGGCCGGGAGAATCGTCGACCTCGTTGGCCTTGCACCAGTTGGGCCGCTCCCATCCCGCCTTCTCCCCGAAGACGGCTCCCTGGGCCACCAGGCGCGGGTACGCCGGGCTGGTGCGCAGGGGGCGGACCGATTCGAACTCTTCCAGAGGCAGATGCACCGTGTAGTTCCGAGCGTAGACCTCCACGGCCCGGGCCGCGGCATAGGCGCGGTCCGCGTAGTGCGGTCCGAAGCGCCGGATGTCTGCCCGCCACAGGTCGAGGGAGGGCCGTCCCTCGATGATCCACTCCGCCATCGCCTTGCCCACGCCGCCACCGGCGGCGATCCCCGGCGTGCCCCCTGCGATATAGAAACCGCGCACCTCCGCCGACTCGCCCAGCAGGAAGTCCCCGTCGGGGGTGAAGACCTCGGGACCGATCATCAATTTTCGGATCCCCACGTCGTTGAGCGCGGGAATGCGGATGGACGCGCTGCGAGCTAGGGTCTCGAAGTGGTCCCAGTTCGGCACCATCTTGGCGGGATCCAAATCGGGCGGGATAGGTTCTGGGCCGCAGGGCACGGGATTCCCTTCGTACCCGCCCACCAGCAGGCCGCCGACTTCCTCGCGGCCGTACACGCGCAAATCCTGATCGCGAAACGTGGGCAAATCTCGCGGCACACCGAAGGGCACCGTCATCATGTAATGGTGCTCGATGGGGACAATGGGGATGGCGACCCCGATGATGCGGCCGACGTGCCAGGACCAGACCCCTGCCGCGCTTACCACCACGGGAGTGCGGATCGTGCCCTGCGTGGTGGTCACGGAGTGCACGCGGCCATTGCGCACGCCGATGCCGGTCACACCTGTCTGCGTGTGGAATTCGCATCCGCGGCTGCGCGCGCCGTCCGCCAGCGCATAGGCGAGGCCGGTGGGGTCGATGCGGCCATCGGTGGGGATGTACGCTCCGCCGACGAGGTCACGGTCGCCGATAATGGGACACAGCGCCAGGGCCTCGCGGGGGGTGAGTAGTTCCACCTCCAGGCCGAATGCCTTTGCCTGGGCGACAAGCCGGCGGATCTCTTCCATGCGCAGCGGGCTGGACGCCAGCCGGAGACTTCCTACCTGCCGCCAATCCGGATCGATTCCCGTCTCCTGCCCCAGGCGTCCATAGAGCTCCACGCTGTACATGATCATCCGGGTCAGGTTGTGGGTACCGCGCAGCTGGCCAATCAGCCCGGCGGCGCGGTGGGTCGACCCGCCGGTGAGTTGCCCTCTCTCCACCAGGACGATGTCGCGCCAGCCCATCAGGGTGAGGTGGTAGGCGATGCTGCAGCCGGCCACGCCCCCGCCGATGATGACCGCTTGGGCTTCTTCGCGCATGTTGCATCGGATTCGTGACGCCCTATGATGCACTCCTTTGAAATTGAAGAGGTCAGGCCACGTCTTCATAGGGAGGCATTGGCCGGGAGGCGAAACGTGCCAGACGTGGACCACTCCTCACCTCACGCCGATATCGTGGAGGAGGCACGACGCGTCACCACCGCCGCGCAGCAAGGGCAGATCGCGCTCAAGCTGACCGGTGGGCTGGGAATCTATTTCCACGCGCCCAGCGCGCGCGCGGCGCCGTTCCGGAGGGAGTATCGGGATCTGGACTTCGTCGGCCTCTCAGCCCAGCGGGGTGCGGTGCAGCCCTTCCTGGCGCGCCTGGGGTACAAGCCTGACGTGCCGTTCAACACGCTGCAGGGCCGGCGACGCCTGCGTTACTGGGACAGAGCGCACGATCGTCCAGTCGATATCTTCCTCGATCAGATCTGGATGTGCCACACTATCGATCTGCGGGATCGCCTTCACGAGCCGGAAGGCGTTCTCACCCCGGCCGACCTCCTGCTGACCAAGATGCAAATCGTAAAGCTCAACGCGAAAGACCTTACGGACATCGTGGCCCTGCTCCTCGATCATCCGGTCGGGGCGGGGGATGGCGAAGTCATCAACGCGGCATACGTCGCGCGGCTCCTGGCGGGGGATTGGGGCTTCTATCGAACCCTTCAACTGAATATGGATCGGATTCGGACAGCGCTCGCTCGACTGCCGGCTCAGACGGACGCCGTCGGCTCACGCCTGGCCGCGCTGTGGCAGGCCGTCGAGATGCACCCCAAGTCACTGAGCTGGCGTCTGCGGGCGCGCGTCGGCGACCGCCTGCCGTGGTATGAGCTTCCCGAACCGGATGAGGCGGGATGAGGACGTTGGACCGGGGACCAGGGTAAAGCGGTGGCGAGACCGTCCGGTCTCAACCCCCCTATTCCACCGGAATCTCCGCGTGGATCTTCGCCAGGTCGATCCCCTGGCGCGCGCGCACAACCCGCGCGATCAGATAAATGACCAATGCGAGCGCATAGAGGATGAGCATGTAGATCGCCGACTGACGGTTGTTCACCCCGTAGGTGTCGTCCGTGACCCATTTCCACAGGTTGAAGGCGAGGAACGCCAGGGTCACGCCGCCTGCCAGGGTGAGGAGCGGGACGCCGCCGACCTTGTAGCGCGCCACCGGTGAGCTCTGGTACAGACGGGGCCGGCGCCACGGCAGGATCGTCGCCGCTACCACACTGCCCACGTAGGTTACGGCGATGACCAGTGTCGCGTCCAGGGTGTACGTGGCAAATCCCGGGTAATACGAGTAGAGCGCGCTCACGACGATGGAGGGCACCACCATGAGCAACAGCGCTCCGGTGGGGACGTGATTGCGCGGCGAGACCTGCGCCGCCCACTCCGGCAGGACGCGGTCAAACGCCGCCGCAAAGATGACCCGGGTGGACGAGAGGAAGACCGTCCCCGACCATCCCCAAAACCACAGGCTCATAAACGCCAGCAGGATGACCTGGAAGACCCGACTGTCGACCAGCCAGCCCGCCAGCAACGCCGGATAGGGCCACAGGGGGACGGCGAGTTTGGGTGCCGTATCGGGGGTGTAAATAGTCGCCCAGTAGTTGGAGTTAGCCGCCTGGTAGAATTCCCACCCCATCGTCTTGGCCACCAGCAGGAAAAAGAGCACGGACAGGGCTACGGTGATCCAGAGCCCCCAGAACATGCCTTTGAAGACCCGCCGGTAATCACTGGCGCCGCGTACCTCCCCGTACAAGGTGGCGCCCCAGTTGGGCCACAGCAGGTAGAAGACCACCATGGGGATGAGCAGAATGCTGGGGCCCAACGGCATGGCTGTGAAGGGAGGCGGCGTGAACCCGTACTTGCGCGATGCCTCGATGGTCTGCGTATAGGCGTCCCCCGAGGCGCCGAAGAGGCGCGCCGCCTCGCGGTTGAACGCCTGCTGGAACTGCCCCTGCGTGCCGATCAGCAACAGCAGGAGGACGATACCCAGGGCGACGATCCCGCCCCAGAAGCAGAACTTCTGAATCTTCGCGTACCGCTCCATGCCGATGGCGATATAGTAGGCGACAAACGCCACCACGACCAGGGAACTGACGAAGATTCCGGCAGGCGTGCTGAACCACTGGGCCAGATCTCCCCGACCCGCCGTGGCCAGGATGGGCGCGAAGAACTGTACAGAGAGGATGTTCCCGTAGATGGGAACCCAGTGCCAGAGGATGAACCACCACCCGGTCACCGCCAGCACAAATGCGATCCCGCCGCCCAGGATGCGGCTCTGCCAGACATAATCGCCTCCGGCCCGGGGCATGGTGGCAATCAGCCCGCCATAGACCACCACCAGGAACGTGACAAAGATCCCTGTGATGATCGCGGCCGGCAGCAAGTGTCCCTGCGGGACGAACGGCCCAAACGACATGATGTACATCCCCAGGGTGACGAAGTTCACCGAGAAGAAGGCGTAGATGAATGCGTCGAAGGCCGACCAGGCGCGGACCAACCCGGTTGCTCTGCGGACAAAATACCCTGTGGCTTCGCTCATCTGCCTCTCCTTTCAGCCCGACACGAGGGCGTAGGTGCTGACTCCCCGCCTAGCGTCGATCTCGATCACGGTGCCCTGTAGAATCCCCGCCTCATACGAGCTCCCAGGGTTGATGGCCAGCGTCCTTCCGAGCCTGGCGACGCCCCGGGCTTCGTGGATATGGCCGTGCAGGGAGAGGGCCGGCTGATAGCGCATGATGGCGTCGCGCACGGCCGTCGATCCGACCGGCCGCAGGAGCTGGCCGCCCTGGAGCGGTCTCAGCTCGCGGTCCAGGGCGGGAGCCTCATCCAGCTTCGATGCGTATGGCGGGCAGTGCAAGTTGAAAATTGCTCGTCCGGGATCCCGCAGGCCGGCGATCATCGGTGCCATGCGGGTGGTGAGCTGCTCTTCAGAACATTCGCGGTAGGTTTCCCATGGGGTGGGGTTGGACCATCCGGTGGAGATCATCTCCACCCCGTCCACCTCGACGACGCGTCCTTCCGCAAGCTCCACGGTCTCCGACTGGACGATGACCTCATCGGTCTCCGGCCGGTCGTCGTTGCCCGGACACACGTAGCAGCGCACGGGCGTCCCCCCTAGTTTTCCCTTTGCCAGGGCCATCCAGTGCTCGAGCGTGGACCGCATCTGTTGCTGGAACACGCGTTCCACCAACCCGGGATTGGCCTGAAGTTCTGCCACCTCATCGCGGCTCATCCGGACCGAGTAGTACCCGTGCCCGGCGATGCGCCGCTCCATTCGCTGCACCTCATCCTCCGACTCCAGCACGTAGCGGTGCTCCTGCAGCATCACTTCGTAGTGGTGCTCCAGACGCAGGATCGGAAGGAGGGCCTTTCCCGTCATGTCCCCGCCTAAGATGAGTACACTGGCGCCGTAAAATCCCGGTGCATTCAGGAACTTTCTCCAGCACACTTCAGAGCCGTGGAGATCTGTGGCGAAAAAGACTTTGGTCATGTGAGGCGCACGGATACAGTTCGCGGGAGGAGCGAGACGATTCCTCTCGCTCACGGCGGCGCACGCCTATTAGAAGGAGAAGACTGGAAGGGGGCGAAGGCAGGCACGTCTTGCGCTGCGGCACCACCAGCGAAGGCCAGCATGCATTGAGGGGAGAGAACGCTGATGCCGAAAGGCGATTTCTATGACTATCGCCTCGTCCATTCCATGCGCTATCAGAAGTCTCCGTTGTTCCCGGTCTTCCGGCGGCTGGGGGCGACATCATTCCTCTGGTACAATCACCTGCTGCACGCCGTCGACTTCGACGGCCAGAGCAAAGAACAGGAATACTGGGCGATTCGCAATGCCGCAACGCTGTGGGACGTGGGCGTGGAACGTCCAGTGGAGATCGACGGGCCCGAGGGGTTCGCCCTGATGGATCTCCTGACGCCGCGTGACATGCGCAAGTGCGCCATCGGCCAGGGCAAGTATGCCCTGATCTGCGATGAGCAGGGCGCGGTCGTCAATGATCCAGTGGTCCTGCGGATGGGGGAGAACCGGTTCTGGCTTTGCCCGTCCGACAGCGATGTCCACCTGTGGGCCAAGGGCGTGGCGGTCGGCGCGGGATTGCGTGCGACGGTGCGGCTCACCGACGTCTATCCCGTGCAGATTCAGGGGCCGAAATCCCCCGACGTGTTGGAGGCCATCATCGGCGACCGCATCAGGACGCTGCGCTACTACTGGTGGATGGAGGCCCAGTTCCCCGGCAAGATCCCGGTGCTGATCACCCGCACGGGCTGGACGGGGGAGGTCGGCTATGAAGTGTTCCTCATGGACAACAGTCGCGCGGAAGAGATGGTCAATCTGATCATGGAGCGCGGGAAGCCCTTGGGGCTTATCCCCGCCGGCCCCAATCATGCCCGACGGGTCGAGGCCGGGATCCTGAACAACCAATCTGACATGGATCTGACCACCAACCTGTACGAACTGGGCCTGGAGTGGCAGATCGAGCCCAAGCAGCGGTTCATCGGCAAAGAGGCGCTGGAGCGGATCCGCCGGGACGGCCTCACGCGCAAGCTGGTGGGATTCGAGATCGAAGGCCAGCCGGCCCAGCATGAATTTGAAGGACCCTGGACGGTCTACAAAGGGGGGACCATGATCGGCCGGGCCTCGGCGTTCGTGTTCTCCCCCACGCTGGTGAAAAACATCGGGCTGGCCATGCTGAAGATCGAGCACACCACCCCCGGCGAGCGCATCGAGGTGCAGCGCCTGCCGGGCGAGCCGCGGCATCAGGCCACCGTGGTCACACTGCCGTTCATCGACCCGAAGAAGGCCATCCCCAAGCGCCGGCTGGACGCCTCGTAGCGGGTTCCGCGCTCGGCAGCCGCTCGAACCGGCGACGATCACCACGATGCCCATCACCATCGAAGAGGCCATCCACCGCATCCCCGAGTGGGACGAGGTTTCGTCACGGGATATTGCGCTGCTGCCCGGCGGGATTACCAACCTCAACTATCGCGTCGATGTGAGTGGCGAATCGTTCGTCGTACGGATTGCCGCCCAACATGCCGCGCTGCTGGGTATCGACCGTCGCCGCGAGTATCGGTGCACCGTGGCGGCGAGCCGGACCGGCGTTGGGCCGGAGGTCGTCCACTTCCTGTCAGACGTGGACGTCCTGGTGACCCGGTTCATTTCCGGCCGGTGCCCGTCGGTCGCCGAGATGGTGAAACCGGAGATGATGCAGCGGGTGGTCGACTCGATACAGCGGTATCATGATGGGCCGGAATTCGAGGGTTCCTTCTCCCCGTTCCACGCGCTCGAGCAGTACCTGTCCGTGGCCCGGCAGGCGGCCGCGCCGGTCCCACGTGACATTGACGCGATGTATCGGCGTCTCGGTGAGATCGAGGCGGCGGTGCGCGGCCGATGGACGCTCCGTCCCTGCCATAATGACCTCTGGGAGCCGAACCTGATCGATGATGGCACGCGCATCCGCATCGTAGACTGGGAATACGCGGGGATGGGCGATCTCTACTTCGATTTGGCGAACTTCGCTATTCATCACGAGCTGACCGATGCGCAGGATGAAGGACTGCTGCGCAGCTACTTCGGGAAGGTCACCGACGGCGGGTTTGCCCGGCTCAAGCTCATGAAGATTGTCGCGGAGCTGCGCGAAGCAATGTGGTGCATGGTGGGGATGAACATCTCGAGTAGCGACTTCGACTTCACGGGCTACGCGGCGACGCACTTCGACCGCTACCGGCGAGCGCTCGACGACGGCCGCGTCCGGCGGTGGTTGACCCAGGCAGCCTCCGGTGCGTAAGGCCTGGGCGAGCGGGTTCGCTGCCCTCTGTGTTGGCCAGGCCCTCGCCCATCAGACCAGTCTCACCTTTTCCGTCCTCATCCCCGTCCTGACCACGGAGTGGCAGCTCAGCGCCAGCCGGGCGGGCCTCATCCTAGGCGTCTTCCAGCTGGGTACGCTGGTCGCGTACGTTGGCGTCGGATTCCTGCTGGATCGGATACGCAGCAAGCCTATCATGTGCGTTTCGGCGGTGCTGGTCGGCTGTGGCGATCTCCTGTTTGCCTTCGGCGCGCGGGATTTTCTCAGCGGGTTCGCCCTCCGCCTGGTGGTGGGCATCGTGTTTGGCGGGCTGTACCTGCCCGCGCTCAAGCAAATTGCGGACACGATCCCCATGGACCGCAGGGGAACGGCGACGGGGGTCTACATCGCCATCATCGTGCTCGCTTACGCGGTCCCGCTGTACTACGTTGGGCTGCTCGCTCCACGGATTGGGTGGCGACTCACGATGGCCGGCGTCGGTGCCCTGGAGCTGCTGGGTGCGGTCGTGATGGCCGCCGGGGTGCCCAGCGTGCCACGGCCCACGATGCTCAAACGGCTGGGCCCATCCCGCTATGTGGGTGATGTCCTGGGCAACCGGCCGGCCCGCCGCGTCATTCTCGCCTACACCGGCCACAACTGGGAGCTGTTTGGGATGTGGGGCTGGCTGACACCGTTCATGGTGGCGATGTTAGTGGCTCGGGGGAGCGCCCACAACAGTGCGCTCGCCATGGGCGGGATGCTGGCGGCGGGCGCAATCGGACTGGGGGGTGCCGTCGGCGCCGTTGCCGGAGGACGGCTCTCCGATCGCCTGGGCCGCCCAGAGACCGCGATGCTGATGCTTGGGGTGAGTTTGCTGTGTTCCGCGGTTTTCGGGTGGCTGTTCAGATCCCCGCCCGCCCTCCTGATCGCCGTCGCGCTGCTGTATGGAACTGTCTCGCTGGCGGATTCGCCCTCCTACTCGGCTACCCTGATGGAGGTCGTCCCGGCGCACTCGCTCGGTGGTGCCTTCAGCCTGCAGATGCTCACCGGCTGGGGGGCGACAGTCCTCGCGCCTCCTGCCGTCGGCCTGGTCCTGGATCTGACAAAAGCCGCACAACTCAGCCCCGCCGCGCAGTGGGGGTGGGGGTTTGCCATTCTGGCCGTGGGTCCTCTGATGGGGCTCATGGCGTTGGGTCCCTTGCGGGCCCGCTCTGCAGATCTCGGTCCGGTCGCGCAGCCGCGCGGCCAAGCTGATCTGGGGTCACGATGAACCAGCCAGCCTACCCAAAC
>VBAP01000166.1 GCA_005882335.1 Candidatus Segetimicrobium genomatis | reverse complement strand
CGCGCTCAAGGCAAGGAAGCGCACCTTGGCGAGCGGCGAAGAGTTCGAGGTCGAGTACCGGTTTCGGTCGGTTACCGGCGAGTACCGCTGGCACCTCGGCCGCGCAGTGGCGATGCGCGACGACGACGGGACGATCGACCACTGGGTCGGGACCGCGACTGACATCCACGATCAAAAACGAAGCGCGGAGGTGCTGCGGCTCCTACTCGACGCGTCGTCCCTGCTCGGCAGCACGCTCAACTACCGCGAGACCCTGAGGTCGCTGGCGCGGCTCGCGGTCCCGAGCATGGCGGACTGGTGCGCGATCGAGATCGTCGAGGAAGACGGCACGGTTAGCGAGGTCGAGGTCGCGCACTCCGACCCGAACAAGGTCGCGCTGGCGCGCGAGCTCCGCGATCGCTACGCGCCCTTCCACGGCCCGGGACCGCCGGTGATCGAGTCGGGCGAGCCGCAGCTCGTCCCGGACATCACCGACGAGATGCTAGTCATCATGGCGCAGGACGAGCTGCACCTCGAGCTGTTGCGCGACCTGCGCTTCCGTTCCCATCTGTGCGTCCCGATGCTCGTCCGCGGACGCGTGCTCGGGGCGATCACGCTGGTGCAGGCGGAGTCGGAACGCACATACGGCGTCGCCGACCTCGCGCTGGCGCAGGATCTCGCCGGCCGCGCCGCTGTGGCGATCGAGAACGCGCGGCTGCACCGGCAGGCGCAAGAGCAGGCTCAGGCGGCCCGCGTGTTGGAGTCGATCGGCGACGGCGTCGTGCTCGTCGACGACGACGGGGTCGTGCGGCTGTGGAACCCGGCTGCGCAGGCGATCACGGGTCTGCGCGATGCGGACGTCGTCGGGCGCCGCCTCGCCGACGTCGCTCCCGGCTGGCGCGAGGCCGCCGAGGGCCGCGCGTCGACCCTGCCGCTCGACCTCGACGGCCGCGAGCTCCGGCTGTCCGTCTCCGGCGTCCGCTTCGCCGACGGCACCGTCTACGCATTCCGCGACCTCACGGACGAGCGGCGGCTCGAAGCGATGCGCCAAGACCTCGTGGCGACGGTGTCCCATGAGCTGCGGACGCCGCTCGCGGCGATCTTCGGCGCCGCGGTGACGCTGCAGCGCCCCGACGTCGAGTTCGAGGACGATCTCAAGGCGCGACTGCTCCAGATCGTCGTGGACGAATCGAACCGTCTCGCCGACATCGTCAACGACCTGCTGCTCGCGAGCCAGCTCGACTCGGGCACCCTGCAGCCCGCGATCGAGGCGACAGATGCGGGCTCACTCGCGCAATCGGTGCTCGACGCCGCGCGCGCACATGCGCCCGCTGAGATCGAGCTGGAGCTCGAGGCGGACAACCTGCTCGAGAACGCGGTCAAGTACTCGCCGAGCGGCGGCAGCATCCAGATGAGGCTCGAGGCACGGGCGGATGCGCTCCGCTTCGCGGTGCGCGACCCCGGCCTCGGCATCCCCGCCGGCGAGCAGCGGCGGATCTTCGAGAAGTTCTACCGCCTCGATCCCGACATGACGCAGGGCATCGGCGGCACCGGCCTCGGTTTGTACATCTGCAACGAGCTGGTGCGCCGAGTCGACGGCCGCATCTGGGTCGAGTCACGGGAAGGCGAAGGCTCGACGTTCTTCGTCGAGCTGCCGCTGGCGCGGAGGCGCGAAGCGGTGCACGCGGCATGAACCGAGCTCTACGTCAGCCGGGCTTGGAACGGCGCTCCCGCTCGGCGCACCAGAGCTCGAACCGCCCGCGCGGGGACTCGAGGTAAGCCGCGAACAGCTCATCGAAGGCCGCGAGCTCCGCGCGGAGCTGGAACAGGCGGTACTCGAGGCGGCGCTGCTCCGAGCAGACGTGTTCGTCGCGCTCCAGGACCGGCACCGAGGCGCCGCACTCTTGGCAGGGCATATGCGCCGGCTGGGGGATAGATCCAAACACGCTGACTCCGAAATGCTTCACGGTCATCGGCAGCTACCGGTCTCTGCGCGACCCCCAAACTGACGAGGGGCCGCGTGAGCGGCCCCTCGAAACGGCTCCAAGGTCCGGCTAGACCTGGGTTGCCACCGGGACGGCGCCGATCTGCTGGAGCAGGCCGAGCTGGTCGAAGATGCCCCAGCCGTCGACAAGCTGCCCGCCAGAGATGCGGTTGATGTTGATACCCGCGGTCGTCGCCTGCTTCCCGGTGGGTGGGATCCCCATCAGCTCGCCCTCGTGCGTGCCGGTGGCGGTCCAACGCGTGACGACGGTCTCGCCTTCAGCGATCTGGTCGTCGATCGTGAGCCGTAGGTCCGGGAACGCCTTGCGGTACATGAGGACGAAGTCGCGGAACCCGTCCGGGCCCCGGATCTGCTCGGGTGCGCCGATGACGGTGGTGACAAAGTCGTCGGCGATCAGCTCGTCAATCGCCTCGAGGTTGCCCATGTTCCAGACCTCGTCGTTGACCCGGCGGACGATCGCCTTGTTCTCCTCCTCGGACATTGGGCGGCTCCTTTCCGAGCGGTATGTCCTTCCCTGCGAGCCTACTCCTCCCACCGCTACGTCGCCGCCCGATTAAGGCTCGACGTTCTTCGTCGTGACAGAGTACGTGGCTCGTCATGCCGGATCTGACCGCCTCTACCGCCGCGCGGCCGTTCTCGCCTGACTTCGTCGGTCCCCGGCACCGGCTCCGCGAGCGGCTGCTGCTCCGGCTCTTCCTCGCGGCGAATCCCGGCCGGGAGGTGCTGAACGCGGGCGCCGGCCAGGGCAGCTTCTCGCTCCTGATCGAACAGCGCGGGTTCGACGTCACGAGCCTTGACACCTCGCCCGACGCGATCGAGCTCCTGGGCGCGCGCGTCTCGGGCCGGGTCGAGCAGGCGTCGCTGACGGAGCTGCCGTTCCCCGACTCGACCTTCGACGCCGTCATCCTCGGCGAGGTGCTGGAGCACATCGAGGACGACCGCCTCGCACTCAGCGAGTCGGTCCGCGTGTTGCGGCCCGGCGGGGTCGTCGCCGTCTCGGTCCCGGCGAACCCGCGCTACTTCGGGCCGAGCGACCGCTGGGCCGGGCATGTACGTCGCTACAGCCGCGCCGAGCTGCTCGAGTTGACGCGCGCCGCGGGCCTGCGGGTCGAGCGCTGCGACGCCTGGGGCTTTCCCTTCTCGACTCTGTACCACCGCCACGTCTACGACCGACACATCGAGCGCCGCGGGCCCGATGCCCCGCGCGGCGCATTCAGGCCCGCAGTGAGCATGCTCGGGCTGCTGCTGAACGTGGACCGGCTGTTCGTCGGCGTCGAGCGCGGCGCGCTCGGCTACCTGCTCGTCGCCCGCAAGCCTCAGGCGCCCGGCACAGGTCCGAGCGTCGTCGCCGACGGAGTGGTGTAGTCGATCTTCGCCATCACGTGCTTGACGTTGGTGTAGTCCTCGAGGCTGTACGAGCTCAGGTCCTTGCCGTGGCCCGACTGCTTATAGCCGCCGTGGGGCATCTCGCTCACCAGCGGGATGTGGTCGTTGATCCACACCGTCCCGAACTGGAGCTTGCGCGCGGCGTTCAGCGCCCGGCCGACGTCGCGTGTCCACACGCTTGCGGCGAGGCCGTAGCGGACGTCGTTCGCCCACGCGATCGCCTCGTCGTCGTCGGAGAAGCGCTGCACCGTCACCACCGGGCCGAACACCTCGCGCTGCACGATCTCGTCCGTCTGCTGCACGTCGACGACGACGGTCGGCTTCACGAAGAAGCCGCGTGAGCCGTTCCCGTCCCCGCCGGTGAGCACGGTCGCGCCCTTCGCGCGCTCGAGGAAGCCGAAGACCCGCTCCTGCTGCGCCTTCGAGATCACCGGGCCCATGTCGATCTCGTTTCCATTGGCGGGATCGCCGACCTTCAGCGACTCCACCGCCGGCACCAGCTCCTCCAGCAGCCTGTCGTAGACCTTCGGCCCCGCGACGACCCGCGACGCCGCCGTGCAGTCCTGCCCGGAGTTCCAG
>VBAP01000008.1 GCA_005882335.1 Candidatus Segetimicrobium genomatis | reverse complement strand
GCGCGCCAGGCACGTCGATGATCAGGATCTCATCCGCGCTCAGCGCGCGCGCGTAGATTCGGACCTCATCGAGGGAGCCGGGGAAGTACTCGCCGGCGCCGGGACCGCCGGGAACATCCGCCCCGCCGCCAGGGTAGACGCCGAGACTAGCAGGCTGGGTCGTCGAGGGAGCGCCCGGCGTGCCGGTCCAGGCCACGCTCGCCTTGAGCACGGCGTCCACGTACAGATGGCCGCCGCCGGCGTCGACGACGAAGGCGACGTGGTGCCACTGGCCGTCGTTGTAGCCGGCGAGGTTGAATGGGCAGCCGCCGCCGGGATAGACGTAGTTGGCCGAGTCCTTGAAGTACCAGGCGCAGAGGTTGCCGTTGCTGAAGAACACCCCCCAGCCGTTCGAGGAGAAGGGGACGTACTTGTTGACGATCCCGCGCACGCCGCTGGTGGAGGACGTCTTGATCCACGCGCCGACTGTCAGCGGGTAGTACTGGCTGACGCCGTCCAAGGTCAATCCGCCATCGACTTTGCCGGTGGTCCAGGTGGGCCCGTTCACGAGGCTCCCCGTGTTCCCATTGCCTGAGGAATCTGCGGCTGTGACCCCGCTGCCGTCATCGAGCTTCCAGTAGCCTAGCAGCGCGCTGGTGATATCGGGGGCAAGCGTCGTGAAGGTGAAATCGCTGGAGACGGCAAGGTTGCCCGCCGCATCGCGGGATTTCACCCGGTAGTGGTACAAAGCGGCCTGGGCCAGCCCGCTCAGGGTAACCACATGCGCGGTGACCATGCCGCCGTCGAGCGGAGTCACGCCGCCATAGCTCGCGGTCGGACCATACTCGACCTGCGAGTCACTTGGTTCGTTTGTAGTCCAGCTGATTGAAGCCCCAGACGACGTCACGGACGAGAGGGCGACAGAAGAGATCAGCGGCGGCGTGGTATCGACTGGGTTGTTGACGGTGACACTGACCGGGGCGGAGGTGGTGCGGTTCCCGGCGGCGTCACGGGCCACGGCAGTAAGGGTATGGGCGCCATTGGCGGCGGTCGTATTCCAAGAGATGGCATAGGGCGCCGTGGTGTCTTCCGCGCCGAGGTTCGCGCCGTCGAGCTTGAACTGGACCCCGGCAACGCCGACGTTATCGGAGGCGCTGGCCGAGACGGTGACGCTGGCGCCGGAGACCGAGGATCCGCTGACCGGAGCCGTGAGCGCGACGGTGGGAGGAGTGGTATCTGCTGGTCCTGCCGCGGCGGTCCGCCACGTCACGTAATCGAAACTCCACCAGTAGTTCTGGTCGAACTGCTTGCCGCCAGTGAGGTAGGCAAAGCTCACGCCGCCCGCGAACAGGGCGTCGCCCTCATCGCGGTACTTGGTCTCACCGGTCCGCAGGTAGAGAAACGCGTAGATGGGAGCGACCAGGAGATTGAGGTCCGGCGCTCCGGCCCCCATGCTTCCGCTGTCGTACCACATCGACGAAGCCGAGGGAATCCAGGCATTCTGCCACATCCAGTCCGCAGCCAATCGCAGGATGGGGAGCAGGCGGGAGTCCTTTGTTTCTTCCCAGTCCCGGATCAGCGCGTGCGCGGTGAGCCCGACCATGAAGGGCGCCAGGCGGCTGGTTTCCGTGGGGCTTTGCTGCCAGGGGCCGGGCCAGGCGAAGCGCACGAACCACTGCGCCATGTGGTCGTAGGCCTGGTTGACGAGATCGATGCGCCGCTGGCGCAGCGGCTCGCCGAGAATCTGGGCGTTGATGTAACTGACGATGGCGTAGGCCACCTCGCGGCTGTAGTCGGCCGAGGTGGTGTAATCGAGCGGGGTTCCGTCCCGCGCGAACGCGGCGTTCTGGGACAGGAGGATCGCGGCGTACTTGGACTGCGTGTCACCGGTGCGCTGGTAGTCCATCCGCAGGCCGGTCGTGAAGTTCCAGTGGCCATACACCGAGCCATTGTTGGGGATCACGTACTGATCCCGAAAGATGCTTTCGGCGACCTGGGCGCAGGAGTTCCAATAGGCGATATTTCCGGCGTAGTCGGCGATCTGGTAAAAGACCCGCTCGGCATCGTAGTAGACATCGCCGCTCTGGGAGTTGAGTTTCTGGCTGAACGGCACCGATGGGTCGGCCAGCGTCGCGCAGTTCGCCTGACCGTATGTGACCATGTGGGTTGCCCAGAGGGCGAGATTCGGAATGGAAACGGATTGGGCGAAGGCGACGCGCGGGAGCAATATCCCGGATGCCGTGGATCCGACCAGCAGCATGCTGATCAGCCACGCGCTGAGAAGGGTGCGGACGGACGAACCTCGAGTGGCACGTACCATGACGGTCTCCTTTGTGTTGGCGGGGAGACCGCGGGTCCAGGAGGCCGCCGGTCGCAGCAGGACCGTCTCAGTGTCCCTTCATCGGCAGCCCGGCTGTCAGGATCACCTCCTGACCCGCGGCTTTGCGCCCCCGCCTCACGACGGGTTTGCCTTTATCGCAAGGGATCTCTCCGCAAGTTTTGTGTCTCGCGAACTCTACACGACCTTCGCTCCTTCGACTCTGTCGCTAGGCCCAAACACCCTGACCCAGGGCACGGGCACCCCTGCCGAGATGTCGTTGCGGCTGCACCGAGTTGCCAGAGGTGGACTCGGGGGGAACGCCACCAGCAGCCGCGGATGGACAGGCAGCCACGTTCCCACTGAGAGCCGTCCGGAAATCATCGCGTGTGTCACGGTAGCCCCGCGGCTCAGCAGCAGCGTCGTGACCTCGAGCGGGTAGCTCGGGGCCGCGCCGCTGAGATAGAGGAGGCGCCCATTCTTGAAGTAACGGACCGTGCCGGAGACGACCGCGATGCGGAACACGTCGCCGCGGGTGTAGGTCGCGTTGGTGCGAAGCATCGCCCCCTCTCGCACGTCGGCGATGCCGCCGGGCCGGAGGCTGATCGCGAAGCGGAGCTCGCCCCTGCCGGTGCCAGGGCTCCCGCTGGTGAAGCCGATGCGACGCCATGTGGCCGTTTCGGAGGCCGTGAACTCCAGGTACCCGTCACCGGTGGTGATCCGTTGCTGTGAAACGGCGCCGGCATCGGGACAGCCGTCGCAGCCAGAAATCTTCGTCAGAGAACTGCCGCTGGCGGTCACGTTCACGAGGTTGCTCCAGACGACACTCTGGACCTGACCGGGTGCCGATCCCACGGGAAGATTTCCAGCGAGTGGCGCCGGCGCTGTCGCTGGTGCTCCTTCGACCGAAAGAGCTCCTGGAATCGGGCTGGCCGTCGCGCCAGTGGCGAGACTGCCCGGCATTGACGCGGCGCCTCCGGCGGCTCCACCAGAGGCGACTCCCGAGCCCCCAGACGTTCCACCTGCTGCGTTGCCGGACGCTTGAGCCGGGGGTGGACTCCCCGAATCCTGGGGCGCCGGACCGGTGGCCGCCGGAGTGGTCGCGAAGGTGAAGTCCCCGGAGACGGCTTGATTGCTCGCAGCATTCTTGGATTTGACCCGGTAGTAGTAGCTGGTGCCGGCGGTCAGCCCGGTCAGCGTGACACCATGCGCGGTGACCATGCCGGCATCGAGCGGGGTCACGCTCCCGTAGCTCGTGGACGCACCGTACTCGACCTGTGAATCGGCCGGCTCGCTCGTCACCCAGGCAATGAGAGCGCCGGACGTGGTGATGGTGGAGACCGCGACCGAAGTGATTACAGGAGGTGCAGTGACGACTCCGTTGTTGACGGTGATGCTGACGGCGGCCGATGTCGTCCTGTTCCCCGCTGAGTCGCGCGCCACCGCGGTCAGCGTGTGCAGGCCGTCGGGCACGATCGCCGTGTTCCAGGCCACCGCGAATGGTGGCGTGCTGACCTCGGTCCCAAAGTTGGCCCCGTCGATGCGAAACTGGACTCCAGCGACGCCGATGTTATCCGAGGCGTATGCAGAGATCGTGATCGCGCCCGAGACCGTCGCGCCCGACCCCGGCGTCGTTACCGTGACCGCGGGAGGGGTCGTGTCGGCATTTGCCACCGTGAGCGTGACCGGCGCGCTGGATCCGACGTTGCCGGCGGCGTCGGAAGCCTTCGCCGCGAGCACGTGCGATCCGTTGGCCGCGGTGGTTGTGTTCCAGGTCAGCGTGTACGGGAGGGCCGTGACCGCCGGGCCGAGATTGGTTCCGTCCAGCGTGAACTGCATGCTGGCGACGCCTACATTATCGGAGGCCACGGCGGAGACGGTGATGCTGGGGCCGGACACGGTCGCCCCGCTGCTGGGAGCCGTGATCGCCACCGTGGGCCGCAATGTGTCGGCGGCCGGGGGCGCCGCAGCTCGCCACTTCACGTAGTCGAAGCTCCACCAGTAGTTCTGATCGAACTGCTTGCCGCCACCGAGCCCCGCAAACTTAACACCGCCGGCGAAGATCGCGTCGCCCTCGTCACGGTATTTCGTCTCGCCGGTCTGCCGGTAGAGGAAGGCATACATCGGGGCGATGAGGAGGTTCAAATCAGGGGCGGCGCCGCTGGCCTGACAGCAGGCCTGAGTTTGATCCGGGAACTCGTACCACATCGCCTCAGCCGAGGGGATCCAGGCGTTGGCCCACATCCAGTCGGCGGCCAACCGGAGGGCCGGGATGAGGCGGGGATCGTTGGTCTGCTCCCAGTCTCGGATCAGCGTGTGGGCGGTGAGCCCGACCATGAACGGAGCCAGGCGGCCGGTTTCCTGGGGGCTCTGCTGCCAGGGCCCGGGCCAGGCGAAGCGCACGAACCACTGGGCCATATGATCGTAGGCCTGGTTGACGAGGTCGACGCGCCGCTGGCGCGGCGGTTCGCCAAGAGCCTCGGTATTGATGTAACTGAGAATGGCGTAGGCGACTTCCCGGCTGGTGTCCGCACTCTGGGTCCAGGCGAGTGGAGTGCCGTCCCGGGCATAGGCCGCATTCTGCGAAAGCAAGATCGCGGCGTTCTTCGACGTCCCGTCAGCCGAGTGTTCGTAGTCTGTCCGCAGGCCGGTAGTAAAGTTCCAATGCCCCGGAACGTTGCCGTTGTTCGGCAGCACATACTGGTCACGGTAGACCGTCTCGCCCAGCTGGGAGCAGGCCATCCAGGACGGATCGCCGGTGTAGTTCGCGATCTGGTAGTAGACGCGCTCGGCGTCGTAGTAGGCGTTGTCCAGCGTGCCGAGAACGCAGTGCATTGACCCGAAGGTGCGCATGTTGGTTTCCCACTGGGTGAGTTGCGGGATGGCAATGGACTGGGCCACCGCGGTAGCGGAAGGGAGAAAGATGGAGACCGCCCCAATGGGTTGAAACAGGAATGCGCCGATGAGACACGCGAGGAAGAGCGGATGGGTGAAGACGCGACGTCCTGCCAACAACATTATGGCGGTCTCCTTCATGCGGAAGACCGCCAGTCCAGGGGGACCGAAAACATTACCCCTTCTTCGGTAGCCCGGCTATCAGGATCGTCTCCTGACCCGTGGTTTTGCGTCCCCGCCTCGCGACGGGTTTGCCCTTGTCGGAAAGGGGTCGTTCCGCGACTCTATAGGTTGTGCAAACTGCTACAAACTAATCCTATAAACGCTCCCCAAACCTCCCTGACTCAAGTCAGGTGAATTCCAGCCGATTTTTAAGGGGTTCCCTTGAATTGCACCATACGAGAAGCCTACCTGTCAAGAAAGCGGCTGTTCGCCCATATAACAACTAGCGGGTGATCTTCTCCATGCGTGGCCTTCAGAAGCATGATCTTCTCTCGTACCTCGCTCATACTGACGAGGCGGATGCAAACGGTGTCGCACGTGCGTTCGGAGTGCACTACTCAGTCGCGGCGATGGGGCTGCTGCGTCTGGTCCGGCAGGGGCTGGCGACGCGTGAGCGAGCCGGTGAGCAAGGGGTCTATCGCTATCGACTGTCGGAACGTGGGCAATCCCGGCTGACGTACTTTCAGAAGCGGTCCAAGGCGCGGAGTGAAACCGGTCTGATTGAGAACATCGAGCCGCCCGAGATGAAACATTGAATCACCATGTTGTATCTTTAGGAGGATACGCCCTCCCGCCATCAGGCTCTGCCTCCCACCTTCTTAACCGGTGCAGATGTGCTCCGACCTGGACGACACCCTGCTGGAGCCGATCCACCGATACAGAGGCCCCTAGGCAAGAATGCCACCGTTACCGAAGACTGTGACGGTCCCCGAAATGATTGTCATCGCTGGCATCGGTGCTGTCAGGGCGATCGGCGGCCGGGTGGCGTCGGCGGTGGAACTGGTCGTCTTGAACGTGAAGTCTGCCGACTTGGTGAGGTTCCCTGCTGTGTCCTTGGACTTTACGCGGTAGTGATATGGGGTCCTCGCCGCCAGGCCGATGAGCATGACCGAGTGTACGGTCACCAGGCGGGTGTCGAGCGGCGTGACGATCCCGTAATTGATGTTCCGGCCGTACTCGACCTGCGAGTCGGCCGGCTCGTTTGTGGTCCAGGTGATGATGGCCCCGGACGAGGTAACCGACACCGCGGTGACGGACGAGATCACCGGTGGCATAGTATCGGCGACCGTGTTGCTGACGGTGACGCCGACGGCTGCAGAGATGGTTCGGTTCCCGGCGGCGTCGCGCGCCACGGCGGTCAGGGTGTGAGCGCCATTTGGCACCATGGTCGTACTCCAGATGATCGCATACGGTGCGGTCGTATCCTCAGTCCCGAGATTGGTCCCGTCGAGCGTGAACTGCACACCGACGACTCCGACGTTGTCGGAGGCGGTAGCGGAAACGGTGACGCTGGCGCCGGACACGGTAGATCCGCTGGCCGGAGCGGTGATGGCCACGGCAGGAGCGATGGCGTCAGCCGCCGCGGGCACCGCGGATCGCCACGTCACGTAATCAAAGCTCCACCAGTAGTTCTGATCGAACTGCTTGCCACCGCCGAGCCACGCCTGCGCAACACCGCCGGCAAAGATCGCGTCGCCTTCGTCGCGATACTTCGTCTCGCCGGTTTGCCGGTAGAGGAAAGCGTAGATGGGGGCAATGAGCAGGTTCAAGTCGGGCGCCGGGCCGCTGGCCTGACAGCAGGGCTGACCTTGATCTGGAAACTCGTACCACATGGCCTGGGTGGAAGGAATCCAGGCGTTGGCCCACATCCAGTCGGCGGCCAGGCGGAGGGTCGGGATGAGGCGGGAGTCTTTGGTCTGTTCCCAGTCGCGGATCAGCGTGTGGGCGGTGAGGCCGACCATGAACGGGGCCAGGCGGATGGTCTCCTGGGGGCTCTGCTGCCAGGGCCCGGGCCAGGCGAAGCGGACGAACCACTGGGCCATGTGGTCGTAGGCCTGGGTGACGAGATCGATGCGGCGCTGGCGCAAGGGCTCGCCCAGGGCCTGGGCGTCGATGTAGCTGACGACGGCGTAGGCGACCTCGCGGCTGTAGTCGGCGCTCTGGGTCCAGGCCAGGGGGGTGCCGTCAGTGGCGAAGGCGGCATGTTGGGAGAGCAGGACCGCGGCGGTCTTGGACTGGGCGTCAGCGGTGCGCTGGGCGTCGAGGCGCAGGCCGGTGGTGAAGTTCCAGTGGCCGGGGACGCTGCCGTTGTTGGGCAGGACATACTGGTCGCGGTAGACGGTTTCGGCGAGCTGGCTGCAGTTCAGCCAGGAGGGATCGCCGGTGTAGTCGGCGATCTGATAGTAGACGCGCTCGGCGTCGTAGTAGACCTGATCCAGCGTTCCGAGGACGCAGTGCAGCGAACCGTAGGTGCGCATGTTGGTTTCCCACTGCGAGAGGTACGGAATGGACTGGGCAAAGACGGGAGAAGGTGCCAGCACGTCAATCGATCCCAGTGGTTGGAACAGAAACATGCAGGTGAGGAATGTCACCAGAACGGAACGGGCGAATCCGTTGCGAACTGCCAAAAACATGGCGGTCTCCTTTGTGCGGGAGACCGCCAGTTCCGGTGGAAGCGAAAAACATTACCCCTTCTTCGGCAGCCCGGCTGTCAGGTTGATCCCTGACCCGTGGCTTTGCGTCCCCGCCTCGCGGCGGGTTTGCCTGTTCGGAAAGGGGTCTCTCCGCGCCTGTATGTGCCCACCACAAACACTTTGGCGGGCCCTGATCTCATGTGTGTCAGCGCAATTTTCTCCTCCGATCATATGACGTCTTGGCCCGGGTGCCATCGGCTAAATTACTGATGAACACCTGTTCCGTATGGCAACTGGGGAGTCCTCAGCGTCCCACTGCCTCCCGCTCAACGGCGGGAAGATGCGCGCACCCAGCATGACCCGGTCGACCCGGCCAAGCATCCCGTGAGCAAACAGTGTAGGGTCTGTAACCTTCTCTATTTCAAACGATAGACCCTGGCCCGGCCCCACGGCATGTATGGGGGAGCCGGGCCCGGGCCTTTTTACTCCCAAATTGGGGTTTAACCCCAGCCTTCCGGGGGGAAAAAATCAATGATGTTGGCGCCGGTCTGACGCCGGGTTACACCCCGGCGATGGGAAAGGGGATCCCGCGATGGCCAGACGCAAAGGTGTCATCGACAAGGCAGGTATGTCTGTTGGCTTGCCCGAGACGATTGTGGAAGATGCGCAAGATGAGAGGGAGGTGATCAGGGCCCACGCCCAACTAGACGCGAACATCATCATCCGCAATGCCCCGGATCCCGTGTTCGTCGCCGATCTCGAAGGCAAAATCCTGCAGGCCAACGATGCGGTATACGAACTGCTCGGGTTCCGGCCAGCTGAACTTATTGAGCAGTCATTGTCGCGTTTCATCTCGGCGCATGAAACGCAAGAATTTCTGGCGGCGTTGCGTGAGGTGGTGGAGCGGGGGGTGACGCGCAACGTTGTGCTCAGCCCGCGCAGCGCCATGGGCGAAGTCATCCCCACCACGTTGAACGCGTCGGAGCTGCGGGACGGGGATGGGAAAGTGATCGGCGCGATTGGCATCCTGCGGGACATGCGCGAGTTGGACAAAGCGCGCGCCTACGCAGAAAGCCTGATCAAGAATGCCCCGGACCCGGTGTTCGTCTCCGACCTGGAAGGCAAGATCCTCCAGGTCAACGACGCGTGTTCCGAACTGCTGGGGTTCCGTCCGGACGAACTGATCGAACAGTCGCTGTCGCGGTTCATCTCCCCCAAAGAGACGCAAGAGTTCGTCGTAGCCCTGCGGGAGGTGGTGGAGCGGGGGGTCACCCGCGACGCCCGCCTCAACCCCCGGAGTGCAACCGGCGAGGTCATCCCCACGACCCTCAACGCCAGCGCCCTGCGGGATGCAGAGGGGAGGGCGATCGGCGCGATCGGCATCCTGCGAGACATGCGCGAGTTGGACAAAGCGCGCGCCTACGCAGAAAGCCTGATCAAGAACGCCCCGGACCCGGTGTTCGTCTCCGACCTGGAAGGGAAGATCCTCCAGGTCAACGACGCGTGTTCGGAGCTGCTGGGGTTCCGTCCGGACGAACTGATCGAGCAGTCGCTGTCGCGGTTCATCTCCCCCCAAGAGACGAAAGAATTTGTCGCCGCCCTGCGGGAAGTCGTGGAGCGGGGTGTGACCCGCAACGTGCGCCTGAACCCCCGCAGCGCCAGCGGCGAGGTCATCCCCACCACGCTCAATGCCAGCAACCTGCGCGACCTGGATGGGAAAGTCATCGGCGCGATCGGCATCCTGCGGGACATGCGCGCCTACGAGCAGGTCGTCAGCGATCTGGAGAAGTCCCGCACCGAACTGCAAGAAAAGGTCTTAGAGTTGGAGAAATTTGAGGAAGTCGTCGTCGGCCGTGAGCTCAAGATGATCGCGTTGGAAAAAGAGCTGGAACAGCTGCGGGCAGACGTGGAGCGTCTGCGGACCGAGCGGGGACCGCGCTGATGTCCACCGCACAGGCAGCGTCGCCTGGCGGGGCGGGGCGGGTCGCCGGCTCCATGGCGACGGCGCGCGAAGCCGAGCTGCTCCTGAAGAACGCGCGGCTGCGCGAGCAGGTGGAGGCGCTCGATGAGCGGCTGCGCCTGCGCGAAGACCACCGCCGCGCCCTCCTGCACATCCTCCAGGACCAGCACCAGTCCAACCTCAAGCTGGAGAATGCGCGGAAGGCGATGATCCACATCATGGACGACCTGCGCAAAACTACGGAGGAGATCACCCGGCGCGAGCGGGAGCTGCGCGACAAGCAGGAACAGCTGGTGCAGGCGGGCAAGCTGGCCACGCTGGGTGAACTCACGACCGGCATCGCGCACGAGCTGAACAACCCCCTCAACAACATTGGGTTATTCCTTGGCAACGTCATCGACCTCGTCGAGTTGGGCCGGGAGGACAAGGGGCACGTGCTGGCCGATCTCAACGCGGCAGTGCTGCAGGTCCGCAAGGCCTCAGAGATCATCTCGCACCTGCGTACCTTCGGCCGCCTCGCCCCGGTCGGCTACGAGGATGTGGCCATCAACGAGGTCGTGCTGCGGGCGCTGTCGCTGATCAGCGAGCAGTTGCGGCTGCGGGAGATCTCCGTGGAGCTCGATCTCAGTCCCGCCAACCCGGTGGTCACGGGCAGTCCCATTCAGCTGGAGCAAGTGTTCATGAATATCCTCGCCAACGCCCGGGATGCGCTGCAGGACGCGCCGGTAAAGGTGCTCCGTATCCGCAGCGCGATCAACGACGACCGGCTGGAGATGGCCATCAGCGACACCGGCCCGGGTATTCCCCCGGGACTGGAACAGCGGATCTTCGACCCGTTCTTCACGACCAAAGACGTCGGTCACGGAACCGGATTGGGCCTCTCCATTGCGTACGGAATCATCAAAGACCATCAGGGCACCATCGAGGCCATCAGCCCACCAGGAGAGGGTGCCACCTTCGTGATCCAGATACCGCTGGCACGCTCATGATTGTGGAGGCTCCTGAACGGGTCTCCACAAAACTCATTCTTCTCGTTGACGACGATCCCGTGCTGCTGCAGGCGCTCCCGGAGGCGCTGCAGTTGCGGATGGACGGGGTGAGCATCGAGACCTGCGATTCCGCGGGGCGGGCCCTGCAGCGCATCGCGGAGGTTGACTACGAGGCCATCGTCACCGACATCAAGATGCCCGGCACCGATGGCCTGACGCTGCTGGCGCAGATCAGGGCGTTACGGCCGGACACGCCGACGTTGCTGATTACCGGACACGGTGAGCACGATCTTGCCGTGCAGGCGCTGCGCGGCGGCGCCTACGACTTCATCCAAAAGCCCATTGACCGTGAGTACTTCGTCGCCTCCCTCATCCGTGCCATGCAGGCCAGGCAGTACAAGCGCCAGCTGGATGAACAGCAGCGCACGCTGGAGCAGCGCACCAGCGACCTGGAGCAAACCGTCCGGGAGCGCACCCGTGAACTGCAGTTCCTGGCCGACGCCAGCCGCATCCTCACCGCGTCGCTCGATTCGGAGGCCACGCTGAGGAGCATCGCACGGCTGGCCGTCCCGCGCCTGGCCGACATGTGCATCACGTCGCTGGCTGAATCCGACGGTCAGGTGCGCCGCGTGGAAGTTGTCCACGCCGAGCCCTCCAAGGAGCAGCGGCTCCGGAAGCTCTTGGAGCGGTATCCATTTAACGCCGTCGCGTCTGAGCCCACGGCGACGGTGCTGCGCACCGGCCAGGCATTGCTCGTGCCGGAGATTTCCGCGGAGTGGATCCGCGGATTGGGTGATCATACCGAGGAGCTCAGCGTGGCCCGAACGCTGGGCTCCACCTCGTTGATCATCGTGCCGCTGGTAGCGCGCGGCCGCACGCTGGGCGTGATCGCGTTCCTCACCGCCGAGTCCAATCGCCATTACACGCGGGACGACCTGGCCCTGGCTGAAGAACTGGCCCGCCGGGCGGCGCTGGCCATCGACAACGCGAGGCTCTATGAGCAAGAGCGGCGCATCGCGGAAACGCTGCAGCGGAGCCTGCTCCCGCAGCGACTTCCCTTGATCCCTGGTCTTGCCGCCGCCGCCCGGTACCTGGCCGCCAGCCCGGAGGCGGTCGGCGGCGACTGGTACGATCTCTTCCCGCTGCCGCGCGGCACGGTAGGGCTGGTGATGGGCGATGTCGCCGGACGGGGTGTGCGTGTGGCCGCGTTGATGGCTGAACTCCGCAGTGCGCTGCGGGCCTACGCGGTGGAAGGATACAGTCCGGCCGAGGTGATGCAGCGACTCGCCCTGCTGATCGAACCCGGTGAGATGGCCACGCTGGTGTACCTCATCTTCGATCCGGCCACCCAAACCGTGCGCTTTACCAACGCCGGCCACCCGCCGCCGCTGGCTGTGGCGCCTGATGGTCGGGCCTCCTACCTCGAAGGCGGCGCCCCGCCGTTGGGCGCGCTCCGGATGCCATCCTACCATGAGCAGTCGGCGCAACTGTGGCCCGGCACCACGCTCCTCCTCTATACCGATGGGCTGATCGAGGTGCGCGGCGCGTCGATTGACGACGGCCTGGCCCGGCTGCATCACGCTGTCGCCTCAGCCCCCGCTGAGGATCTCGATGAGCTGGTGGACCGTGTGCTGGGCGAGGTCACCCGCGGCCGTCCAGGCGGGGATGACGTCGCCCTCCTCGCGCTGCGCGCGGAGATCCCTGACCCCGCGCGGTTCCACGTCCGCCTGCCGGCCGTCCCGGCGTCGCTGCCGATGCTGCGGCATTCGTTGCGGCGGTGGATGGAGGCGGCGCAGACCAACGACGAGGATGCCTACGAGATCCTCGTGGCGTGCTGTGAAGCGTGCAGTAACGTCATCGAGCACGCCTACGGGGCGGCGGATGGCGACCTGGAAGTACGCGGCACCATGACCGACCAGGAAGTTGAGATGATCGTACGCGACTGGGGGCGCTGGCGGCCGCCGCGCGGATTAAACCGCGGACGGGGCCTGCGGCTCATCGAGGAACTGATGCGGCACGTGACGGTCACTCCGCGACCGGACGGCACCACGGTTCAAATGCGTCGTACGCGAAGGCAGGTGACGGTATGACTGTGACGGCGATGGTCAAGGTCATAGAGCGGGGCGGCGTGCCGATTGCCGCACCCGAGGGCGAGATCGACCTGGCCAATGTAGCGGATTGCCGGGCCCAGCTCATCGCGGTCGTCCCCAACACCGCGCCAGGCCTGGTGGTGGATCTGTCGCAGACGACGTATCTGGACAGCCGCGGCGTCCACCTCATCCTGGAGCTGGCTGAACGCCTGCGCGTCAGTCAGCAGCAGCTGGCCCTGGTGGTGCCCGAGCGCTCGGTGATTCGCCGCGTCCTGTTGCTGACACAGGTCGACCAGACCGTTCCGTTGCACCGGACTCTGGACGACGCACTGCAGCAGTTTCAGTAAAGCCTCCCGCGGGATACGGGATCCGGGATCAGGGATCCGAGACGGCAGGTGCCTGCTCACTCGGATCCCAGTTCCCGGATCTCGTGCGTTTTCTGGGGGGCGGCAGGTATGGGTGCCGGGAGTCCCGTATCAAAGCAGGGCGTGATTCGTGATTTTGTGATACGTCCCAGCATCGCTTCACACCATGATGGTTTTCGAATCACGAATCACCAATCTCGCGCACGTGCCGCGCAAGGAGGGACGCGCAACATGGGACAGATGCGTGCGGGCGCGCTGCTGATCGTCGCGGCGCTGATGGCGGCGACCGGGGCGGCGGTGCAGGCGCAGGGTCCACCCAAGACGCTGCGGATCGCCGTAGGGATCGACGCCGACACCCTGGATCCCGCCGGTCAGACGACGACGACCGTGGCCAATATGGTGGATTATGTCTATGAGACGCTGGTGCGCGCCGACTACGCCGCCGGCAAGGTGGCGCCCCAGTTGGCCACGAGCTGGACGGTCAGCCGGGACGGGCTGACCTACCTGTTCCGGCTCCGGGAGGGCGTGACGTTCCAGGATGGCACCCCGTTTGACGCCGAGGCGGTGAAGTTTACGTTTGACCGGCTGCTGGATCTCAAGACGCGGGTGCCGTTGCGCTTCCTGGTGGATGCGATCAAAGAGGTGCAGGTGCTCGACGCGTCCACCGTGCGCTTTCAGCTGAGCAAGCCCAGCCCGACGTTCCTCAGCAACCTGACCTACACCACCACCGCGATCATCTCGCCGGTTGCGGCGCAGAAAATTGGCGCTGCGAATCTGGTGCGCGACGCGACCGGGGCTGGGACCGGGCCGTACGCGTTCAAAGAGTGGGTGCGCGGTACGCACATTCTGGTGACCCGTTCCCCGAGTTACTGGGGCAAGGCTCCGGTCTTTGACGAGGTCATGTTCCGAGTGGTACCCGATGCCGGGACGCGCGAAACGATGCTCCTGGCCGGCGACGTGCACATGGTCATGCTCCCGCCTGCCCCAGATGTCCGCCGGCTCCGGCAGAATCCCACTGTCACATTGGTGCAGGCGCCGACCGACCGCGTCATCTTCATCGGGTTGAACACCCAGTGGGGACCGCTCCGCGACACGCGCGTCAGGCAGGCGTTCAACTACGCGATCAACAAGCGGGCCATCCTCAACAGTGTCCTGTTTGACCTGGGCACGGTGGTGGACTCACCCTGTCCGGCCGGGATGTTCGGACACGGTCCGGTGCAGGCGGGCGGGTGGCCGTTCAATCCGATCAAGGCCAAACAGTTGCTGGTCGAGGCGGGCTATCCCAATGGCTTCGAGATCAACTTCTTTACCCCAACCGGCCGCTACATCCAGGACTTCCAGTTCGCGCAGGCCGTGGCCGCACAGCTGCGCAATGTGGGTATTCGTGCATCGGTCAGCACGATGGAATGGCCCAGCTACGTTGCCGAGATCACCGCGCCGCCGGATCGCACCCGGCTGCAGATGTTCGTGCTGGGGTGGGCATGGGTGGTGCTCGACTGCGACGGGGTCCTCTTCGGCCAGTTCCACTCCTCCCAACACCCACCGCGCGGGCTGGCCCCGGCATTCTATGCGAACACGCAGGTGGATACCTGGCTGGACGAAGCCCGTACCACGGTGGATGTGGAAAAGCGGAAGACGCTGTACCGCGACGCCCAGGAACAGATCTGGAACGACGCCCCGTGGATCTTCCTGTGGGCGCAGAATTGGTACGTGGCGACGGTGAAGAACCTGGAGGGCGTCTCCATCACGCCCATTGAGAAGTGGGACGCGATCTACGCGACGTGGAAGTAACCCGCGCGCAGCGCGGGTTATCGCGAGCGGAGCGAAGCGATCCCCTCCGATCGCGAGGTTGACTAGCGGCGGGCCATTGCGAGCGGAACTCCACACGGCACGCGGGGGTTTCCGCGAAGCAATCCCCTTCTAATGCGCGCTCCCCTGGGCCGCTATGTCCTGCGGCGGGTGTTATACGCACTTCCCACACTGCTGGGGGTCACCCTGGCAGTCTTCCTGCTGGTGCGCCTGATTCCCGGCGATCCCGGGCGGATCATCGCGGGCCTGCTGGCGTCTGACGAAGAGGTACAGCGGCTGCGGATCGAACTGGGTCTGGACCGCCCGCTGCCGGAGCAGTATGTCCGGTTCCTGGCCGGCGTCCTCTCGGGCGATTTCGGGCTTTCGGCGGTGACCCGCACCCCGGTGATCGTGGAGATCGGCATTCGCATGCGGGCCACCATGATGCTCGCGGTGACCAGCACAGCGATCGCCGTCGCGGCCGGGGTGAGTGCCGGTGTGCTGGCGGCCACCTACCACAACACAGCGGTGGACTACTCCGTGATGGTGGTGGCGCTGGGCGGGGTGTCCGTACCGGTCTTCTGGCTGGGCATCATGCTCATGCTGCTGTTCGCGGTGCACCTGCACTGGCTGCCGGCCGGCGGGATCGGGACGCCGGCCCACCTCGTCTTGCCGGCGTTGACCCTGGCGGCCTTCTCCACGGCGATCGTCGCCCGCATGACCCGCGGGAGTCTTCTGGAGACGCTGGGGCTGGACTTTGTTCGCACCGCCCGGGCAAAGGGGATGGGAGAGTGGACCGTGATCATCCGCCACGCCCTGCGCAACGCGTTGATTCCGGTGATCACCGTTGTAGGGCTGCAGTTTGGCACGCTGTTGGGTGGCGCGGTGTTGACCGAGACGACGTTCGCGTGGCCGGGGCTCGGACGGCTGTTGGTCTCGGCCATCACCGCGCGGGACTACCCGGTCATCCAGGGCATCGTGATCGTCTTTGCCGCCATGTTCGTCGTGGTCAACCTGGTCACAGACCTGCTGTATGTCACCATCGACCCGCGCATCCGGTATGAGTGAGGGGGTCAGGGGTACCCCTTCCGTGGGGCGTTCCGCCTGGGAACGCCTGCAACGGCGCAAGACTGCTGCGGCCGGCCTGATCATCCTCGGGTTGTTGCTCGCCGCCTCGCTGGCCGCGCCGCTGCTCATGGGTGATCCCAACGAGGTTGACTTCGCCGGTGTCCTGCAACCCCCATCGCTCGAGCACCTCCTGGGGACCGACCAGCTCGGCCGCGATTTGTTGACCCGCGTGGCCTATGGCGGCCGAATTTCCTTTCTTATTGGCGCCCTGGCCGTCGCGCTGGCGCTCGCCGCGGGGATTCCCGTGGGGGTCATCTCGGGGTATGTCGGGGGCACCTTGGATCTGCTCGTGCAGCGCGGGGTGGATCTGCTGCTCGCCTTTCCAGGATTCCTGCTTGCGCTCACCCTCATCGCGGTGCTGGGTGTGGGTGTGACCAACGTGGTGGTGTCGGTGGCTGCGGCGGCGATGCCGGTGTACATCCGTCTGGTCCGGGGTGCGACGCTCTCGATCCGGGAGCAGGCATATGTCGAGGCCGCAAAAGCGCTGGGCGCGGGCGATGCGGCCATCATCGTTCGCCACGTCCTCCCCAACTGCCTGACGCCGGTCATCGTGCAGTCGACGCTGCAACTGGGCGTGGCGATCCTGACCGCCGCCGGGTTGGGGTTCCTTGGCCTGGGCGTGAAGCCACCGACCCCGGAGTGGGGGACGATGCTCGGCGAAGGCCAAACCTACCTGCTCTCCTACTGGTTCATCGCGACGTTTCCGGGTCTGGCCATCTTTCTCGTCGTGATGGCGTTCAATCTGGTCGGCGACGGCTTGCGCGATGCGCTGGACCCGAGGATGAGTGTCCTCGGCTCATGATGGGCCGGGGCCTCGTGATAGGACCCGTGTCCCCATCTCCGGGCATCAGGCCCCTGCCATTCGGCCGCCTCGGATCGCCGGCACCCGGGCAGGAGTACAATACATGATAGGAGGCGAGGCCTATGCGGTGGTGTGCGATAACGCTCGCGATCGTGGCGCTGGCCGCCTGGACGGCCTGGGCGCAGGGTCCATCGGCCTTCGTGGATGTGCCCCCCTGGCACTGGGCGTTTGAGGCGGTGCAGCAGGGCGCGACCGCGGGGGTCTTTACCGGGTACCCGACCGACGACAATGAGCTCGTGGCCAACGCCCTGGTTCAGGTGTACGAGGCATTTGCGCACGCCGGCCATCCAGGCGCGCAGGGATGGGCGGAATGGTTTCTGACCAACACCCCCACACAGTGGCCGCAGCCGTTGCATCGCAGCCGGCTGCTAAAGTTCGCGCTGGAAGATATCCGCGTCCGGGTGAGCGGCGACCGTGCCCGCGCCACCTTCGTCGCGGCGGTTACCGTGGGCACCGACGGCGGGCAGTCCGCCCTCCGGTCGCCGATCCAGGCGCAGGCCGCCAAAGACGGGTCTGGCCACTGGCGAATCGACTACACGGCCCTGGCGGCAGGACAACCCCAGATCTTCAGGTGAATGTTGAGCTCACCAGTTCCTGAGCAGATGGGCTCCGTGCTGCGTGGGATGCAACCTCCGAAGGAGCAGGACTGCCGGTAAGAGCCGCGGAATGGGGATGAGCGTAGTAGCGTCCGGGGGGCAACCACGGATAGACCAGCACGAAGGGCAGGGGTATAGTCGATGGCAACCGGCACGGTGAAGTGGTTCAACGCTGAAAAGGGTTATGGCTTCATCACACCCGACGACGGCGGCCGGGATTTGTTTGTCCATTATACTGGCATTGAGGGTACCGGATATCGTACCCTCAGCGAGGGCCAGAAGGTGGAGTTTGAGGCCACGCAGGGGCAGAAGGGTCCCCAGGCCACAAAAGTCCACGCCGTCAGTTAGCTACTCCCCCCTCTGTTGGCTCTGACTCGCCCCGCGATCTGGCGGTGATCCCCATCGCGGGGCTCTTGTCTCCCGTCCGGCGGCATTGCGGGCCGATGCAACTCTCCAATTATGCCTCCGTTTGCTATCGCACCGGTGTTCGGTGACGGGTTTGAGTCACTGGGCGCTGGATTCACTCCTACTGAAATAGGGCCGCAGGATATTCAGTCCCAAGGTCGAAGGATGCGAATGGGAGGGCGAAAGGAGGCTCTCCCATGAGGAAGGTCGGGGCAGTGGTGCTGTTGGCGGTGATCCTGCTCGCGGCGCAGCCTGCCGGATTGTTCGCGGAGTCGGCGGCGGCGCGTGTTAGGGTCGCGGGACACGGAGGAGGCGAACTCCTCTAGCCCATCGGTTGGGCTTGCCGCGTGACGTCGTGGAGGGCGGCATGCGTTCACGTAGGACGCGCCGGCGATCAGCGGTGGCGGTGAAGGGCGCTGCCACCCTGGGGCAACGAATCAGGACGGTGCGCCAATCGCGCGGAATGACGCAGCGCGAGTTGGCCAGTGGGGCATGCTCGATCAGCTTTGTCAGCATGGTCGAGCACGATCTGGTGCGTCCGTCGCTTGCGACGATGAGGATCCTGGCTGAGCGGCTGGGCAGGCCGCTCAGCCAGTTTTTCGACGAAGGGCCGGGGCCGCAGCTCCGCATGCAGTATGCGGAGGCACTCCTGCGCCAGCATCGTTT
This sequence comes from Candidatus Segetimicrobium genomatis, assembly GCA_005882335.1. Classification (GTDB taxonomy): domain Bacteria; phylum Sysuimicrobiota; class Sysuimicrobiia; order Sysuimicrobiales; family Kaftiobacteriaceae; genus Telluricultor. The sequence continues at coordinate 45,745 of VBAP01000008.1, read as the reverse complement.
CGTCGAGGCGTTGGACGCGTTCATCGCCGTATCCACGCCTCGGAATGCCGCCGATCACGCGCGGTGCGAACTCGGCGCGGGTCAGGCGCTGGCCGGCCTCCGCCGGTTCGAAGAGGCCCACGCGCATCTGAGCACGGCCGTGGCACGGGCCGCCGTCTCAGGCGATCCCGAGATGATCGCCGCGGCCGCCAACGCGATGGGATTTCTGGCATTTCGCAAACGCCGGTTTTCGGAGGCACAGGAAATCTTCCAGGAGGCGCTGTGGCGACTGCGCGCCTCAGGACTGCAACACACGGAAGCGTACGGCAAGTTGCTCGCCAACCTTGGCCGCGTCTTCGTCGAACTGGGTCTGCCCGCCCAGGCGTTGGAGTACTTCCGGGAGGCGTCCGAGACGTTGGTCGCCGCGGCTGATCCATTCCACCTCGGCCTGCTGTACTTCAACGTGGGCGTGGCCTGGGAGCGGCAGCAATCTTTTGACCGTGCGCGGGAGTCGCTGCAGAAAGCGGCAGAGTTGTTCGCCATCCATGAGAACGTACGGCTGCTGGGTATGGTGAAGCGCAGCCTGGGCATGCTCCATCTTGAACGAGGCGCGCTGGCTGCGGCGCGGGCTGATCTGGAAACCAGCCTGCGGCTGGCCGGCCAGAGCGGCGACGACGAGGGGACGGCGCAGACGCTCGTGGAACTCGCGCGACTTCGTGCCCGGGACGGCGACGCAGTTGGCGCGCAGCGTGCGGCGGAGGACGCTGCCACACTGGCCGCGCGTATTCATGATGAGGCCGAAGTCGCTCGGGCCAAAGCGGCGCTGGCCGACGCGCTTGGTGCCGCCGGTAAGTGGGACGACGCTGCAGTTCGCTACGAGGAAGCGGCGGTGGCGTTCCAGGCACTGGGAATGACTGGCGAGGTCGTCCGGGTTTGCCGCGATCTGGGTTTCCTGTGGATGCGCCTGGAGAAGCCCGAGCAGGCCGCCCACTGGTTTGCGCAGGCGTTCGCGCCGCAGGGTCCCCCGACCACCTGGCCCGCAGGCCGCACGCCATGACCGCCCAGGGGATGCACGGACACGACGTCGAGTCGTTGCTGCGGTCGGTGGCGGGTGAGGCGGCCGGTAGTGCCGCCATGCGTGTGCGCGTCGACAGCGGGCGGCTTGAGGAGGTCCTGTGCGAGATCGACCTGGACGGCGCGCGCTATGTGCTCTCCCGGGTACGACCGGCCGGACCCGCCGCGGGACTCAGCCCGCGGGAGCGACAGATTGCCTCGCTCGTGGCGCAGGGGCTGCCGACCAAGGCCATCGCCGCGGCGCTATCCATCAGTGTCTGGACGGTGTGTACGCACCTGCGCCGCATCTACGCGCGGTGGGGAGTCGGCTCAAGGGCGGCGATGGTGGCCAAGCTGCTGGAGTCGGGGCGATTGTAATCAAGTACGCTGCGGTCGCGCAGTCAGGCGGTCGCGCGGTCGCGGATACCCACCGTTGCGCTGTTCCGCGACTGCCCGACAGCGCGACTGCCCGTCCACGTTAGTGCAGTTTCTGGTCGCGCCCGCCCGGCACTTCACAGTACCACGCCGCCAGACGCGCAAACGACAGGATCGGCGGCAGCGAAGCTCGGATCGAGGTGGCGATCCGCTCCGGCGCTGCCAGCCCGCTGCCGGTGAGGAGTTGCCACCTGGCCTCCACGGCGGCCCCCAGCTGCAGCGCCAGATCCATCGTCACGAGTTTTTCATCCGCCAGCGGCAGGAAGACCTCCCACCGACGGCTGGGCCGCGGCAGACCAATGATGTTGAGCATGGCTTTCGCGATCCCGGTCGCTGCGCCGGCCCCGTTGCTGAACCATCCGATCAACTGGCCCAGCGACTCGGGGTCTCTCCCCGCTGCCTCGCTGTCTCGGGTGGAGGCCTCGATCACTGCGGAGGAGCCTAGAATCCGGGCCAGGCGCCATCCGATGCGGAGCGGATCGAGAAGACGCGGCGTTTGCGGCAGCACAAACCCGGGGCTGCCGAGCAGCCCCAGTCCGAGATTGCGGGCCTGCAGGATTGACTCCTTGGCGTCGTCGAGCAACGCCGTTCGCTCGTTCTCCAGCCGCGCACCGGCCCATCTGGCAAAGGCCTCCGTCGCTTCGGGATCATTCGCCACGAGGACATCCCCGCCGCTGAGGATCTCGTGGATCACCGGCAGGATGTGGGTGTTCAGCGCGAAGGGCATCAGAATCCCCGGAGCGTCGGCCAGCGGGTTGGCCGCGGAGAGGCGTTCCAGGTAACTGCTGGCCTCATCTTCGCCGACCCGGTCCGAAAACAATATGGCGACCTCGATGTCGCTGTCCGGCCAGGTGCGTTCGTCGGCATATCTCCCATACAGGTAGACGGCGGCGACGTCTCGTTCGTGGGAGAAAAAGGCCTTCAGGGCGGCGATCGCGGTCACGCCTTCATGGTACTACAATGCCGGCGGTCGCGCGGTCAGGCAGTCGCGCGACAACTACGGCGGTCGGGCGGTGCAGCGGTCAGGCGGTCGCGTCCGAATACGCGCGTGCTGAGAGGAGTGCCGCGACCGCGTGACTGCGCGACCGCGTCTTTTCAGTGCTAGCGTCCGTCCTGTGGCAGGATTTCCCTGACGGCCGCCAGGAGCTCCATCGGGTTGAAGGGTTTGGTGAGGATGCGGTCGGCGCCGGATTGCTGGGCTCGGGTCAGCATCTGGGGGGTGCCGAATCCGGTGATCAGCACGACCCGGATCTCCGGGTAGGTGGCCTTGGCACGCTCCAGCACCTCCAAGCCGGAGATGCCGGGCATGCGGATATCGGAGATAACCAGGGCGAATGCCTCCCGGGTCAGCAGGGCGACGGCATCTTCGCCGCTGGGGGCGGTAATCACGGTGTAGCCGGCGCGGCTCAGCACCCGTGCGCACAGGTCGCGAATCGACTCTTCGTCGTCGACCACAAGGACGCGGGCCGCCACGGGGCGCGGCTGCTGGGCAGTTTGTATGGAGGTCATCAGTAGGTGACCGCGACTGGAATGCACACCGTGAACCGGGTCCCCGCCCCAAGCATGCTCTTCACCGCGATAGACCCGCCGTGGCGTTCCACGATGCGCTTGCTGATGGGCAGCCCGAGCCCGGTGCCTTTGCCGTCTTCCTTGGTCGTGAAGAAGGGATCAAAGATGCGCTCCAGCTTGTCCTCGGATATGCCTACCCCGCTGTCCTGGAACGAGATTTCCACCTGCGGTCCGGTTCCGTTCCCGGTGACTTCACGCGTGCGGATATCCACGGCGCCGCCGGCGGGCATGGCGTCGATCGCATTGTTCAGAATGTTGATGAAGACTTGTTTGAGCTGGTTGATGTCACCCATGATTTTGGGGACCGACGGATCGAGGTTCGCCGTGATGTTGACGCGCTGCGACTCGGCGCGGCGGCGGATCAGCGGGAGGACGCTCTCGATCGCCTCGTTGATGCTGGTCTGTTCCATCGCGGAGTCGGTCTGCCGGGCATAGCCCAGCAGGTCCCGCACGATGGCGCGCGCCCGCAGCGCTTCCTTCTCAATGACCTCCAGATCGCCGCGCTTGGCGTCATCCGGCGGCGTCTCGCTCAAGATCAGCGAGGCGTAGCCCAGCACGCTGGTCAAGGGATTGTTGATCTCGTGCGCCACGAACGCCGCCAGTTCGCCGATCGTGGCCAGCTTGGCCGACTGCATGAGCTGGAACTGTGTTTGCTCCAGCATGGCCATCTGACGCTGCAGGTTCTCGTACAGGCGCGCATTCTCGATCGCCACGGCGATCTCATCCGCCAGCGTCTGCAGCATCGACAGGTCGTCCGGAGAAAAACCGGTGCCCGGGCGCAGCCACACCCGCAGGTCGCCGATCGACTGTCCGCGATACAGGATGGGGATGCCGGTCGCCGCGGGATCGGCCTGCGACGTTTCAGCTTCGTCCGCCAGCAGCAGCTGCACACGCTCGAAGTCGAAGGCCTCCTCGATGAGGCGCGATGTCTGCTGCAGGAGGACATCCACGCTGTGGATGGTGACGATCTTCTTGGAGACCTGCGTGATGGCACCCAGCTGCGCGCTCTTCCGGCGTTCCCTGTCGAAGAGTTGGGCCTTCTCCACAGCCACGGCCGTCTGGCTGGCCATGGTGGAGAGCAGGTCCATCTCCTGCGAGGTGAGGACACGGCGCGTGCCGACGATGATCATGCCGACGGCTCGATCGCCGACGGTCATGGGGATCGCGACGGCCATCGCATCGCGATGGAGCCGGCCATACTGGCTGAGCTGCGCAATCTCCGCGTGATCGGGTCCCGCTTCCAGGGCCAGCGGCGTCCGGGCCTGCAGGACGCGCCGGAAGATCGGCTCGGACGCATTCCTGGAAAACGATGGGAACGTCTCATCCTCAGTTCGCCAGAGGCCAAACCGGATGAGATTGGAGTGTGATTCGTACACGCCGGCGCCAAAGGCGTCAGCGGGGACGATCGTGCGCACCTGCGCGTACAGCGCTTCGTAGATTTGCTGTAGCTCCAGGCTGCTGGTCAGGGCCCGGGCCAGTTCGTTCAGGCTGGCCAGTTGCTGGGCGCGGCCTTCGGCCTCTTGCTGGCTGCGGCGGATGCGCTCCGCGTCCTCGATCTGCAGGCGCAGCATCTGCGACAATCCAACCAGCGGGAGTGTCAGCAGCACCGTGCGCCACGGGTTGACGATCCAGAAGTCGGCCACGGCGGCGCCGAGCCAGATCAGGACCATCTCGCGGTAGAAGCTGGACCGCGAGATAACGCCGACCTGCCCGAACGGTTTGCCGGCGACCAGCGTGATGGCCATGGTGACCAGGGCGCCGTTGGCGACGTAGAACACCATACCGGCGGAGAACGCCGCGCCGTACCACTGCACCGCCATCGCCCCAGAAATGCTACTCGGCCGCGCGATCGCCCACACCGTCTCGGCGATGCTGACCGAGAGCACGTGCTGCGCGACGTTGAAGGCGCCCTGATACCAGGGCAGCTCACGGCGTTTGAATCCGTAGGCGGTGAAGGTGATGAGGACGAGAAGAATGCTGTTGCCGGCAGGGAAGAGCAGGACGGTGGCCACGATCACTGCGTTGATCAACGACCAGGCGATGCCCTCGCGGCCGGGCATGATCACGCGGACGCCGACCAGCTGCGTCAGGAGTGCCGCGGCGACGAAGACGGCAAACGGCAGATCCAGCCGCGGCGCGGCTCCCGGCAGCTGCGGCAGGATCGCCGCCAGGATGCCGCCGGCGATGATGACCCCCAGGATGTAGACGCGGGCTGGCGTCGAGAGGTTCTTCATATCCCCGCCCCAACAGATGCCAAATGGCCCGGGGCCGCCTCAACTGCCCTGGCGGCCTCCCGGGCAACCTCTGCAGTTAGACTACCGCCAGGTGGAATCCTCCACCGGGCGGAGCGCCATGCTACTCCCAGACTGAAGGGACCGCGTCAAGAGTCTCCCAGGTGGCCGACTCCCACGTCGCTTCCGTCGAGGCCGTCTGGCCCCACGATACCGATGTCCCCACGCACACCGCCAGAATCACCATGACGGCAATCAGGACCTTTCTCATCGTCGTTCCCTCCGTGTGATGGACGTCTTTGCTACCCTTAAATAGAGCAACTTTCGTACCACGCCCACACTTTCTAACCAAGTTTTCTTGGAAAATCCAGCAGGACCCTATCGAAGTCATGCCCCCGGAAGGGGTGGGCTAGATGGGGAGAATGCGCCGGCAGGGCGCCGGGGAGGAACACAACGAGGGGGTCCAGATGGACCCCCTCGTCACTACCAGTCCTGATGTCCTGATACGGCCGGAACTACTCCCAGACTGCAGGGACCGCGTCAAGAGTCTCCCAGGTGGCCGACTCCCACGTGGCCTCCGTCGAGGCCGTCTGGCCCCACGATACGGACGCCGCAGCAAACATCAGGAATCCGAACAAGAATGCAGCGATCACCTTGCGCATTGATTGACTCCCTCTTCCTGCTGGGATAGACCCGTCATCTCGCCGGCAAGGAACCTGTTGCCTGCGGCCTTCCGAATCGAGATGTGAGCCGGTCTCCGAACAGATTGCTCGCTGACAGTAACACAGGTCATACAGGCTGTCAATGTAAGTTCCCTCTGCCCTTCCTATCGGCATCATGCCCAAAACTTGAACAACGGGAGCAGATACCAGGCAGCCAAGGGACCAGGCAGACATGGCTGCGTGGTCCCTTGGTCCCCCGGTCCCTTGGCCCCGGCATTCTGCCCACGTGGCACAGGAATTGCTCCTCATTACAGACTGGCTTCTTCCTGGTGACGTCCGAGGTGTCATGCACATGGGCTCCACGGCCGGACAGCTTCGCCAGATTCTAGAACGTGAGTTGGCCGTGCACCGCGAACTGCTGCGGCTGGCGCGCTCCCGGCACCTGCTGCTGAAGCAGGGCCGCTTTGACGAAGCCGCAGACCTGGCCGTGCTGGAAGCCGCCTATATCGTCACCCTGCGGGATCTGGAAGCCAGACGCCGTCAGCTGCGCCACAAGACTTCCACAAACGTTCCGGATGTGGCCACGTTCACGCGGCAGATCGCCACGCTGGTCCGCGGCCTCGGCGCGGTGGAGCGCGCCAACCGCACGTTGTGGTCGGAGCGGGTCCTGGCCCCTGCCCTGGCGGCGATCGCGTCGGCCAGCACCTCACGGGCGCAGGCCCGGCTGAATTGATGGATACGCTCACGCCTTCCACCTCGGGCGGCAGTGACTTCGTCAACCTCTTCGAGCGCGCGCGCCGGGCGCTGACGTCACGGCTCCAGCTGGAGCCGGTGATCGCCGACGCGCTGGCTCTGCCAGGTTCTGCGAACCAGTCTGGGATGGGGCCGTCCGGCCCCGGCGCGGAACTTGCGCAGGATACCCTGCGCACGCCGTCCGCGCGCCTCATCGCGGAGTTGGCCGTTGATGAGCGAACCCGCCGCCTGGTCGTGCGGGTCGTCGACGTCCAGACCAGGACCACAGTGCGGGAGCTTCCGCCGGCCGCGCTAGCAGCGGTGGCAGCGAAGCTCGGAAGGGTTATCACGATCGGGAAACGATAGGATTCCCCGCCGTCTCTGTACTCCGAACGCGGGAGCCGGGTGCAGGCGAACCTCAGGGGGGACGCTGCGACGCCGCCCGCACGGAGAGGGACGGCGGGGCTTTTTCACAGCAGTCACCAGTAGCCAGTCACCAGTCGCCAGAAACAGTTCAGGAATTGACTGGCGACTGGTTACTGGATAGTGGCTACGCTTTGCATAGCGTCTAGCCTCCCCGCGGAAGAGGTATAACTCCGCAGGACCCCCATTTCGGCCCAAGAAGAGAGTGCTGATGGTCACCGATGGCACGTCCATCCTCGTCGTCGACGACGAGGAGAACCTCCGGAATTTGCTGATCAGGATTCTTCGCGAAGACGGCTACGCGGTCGAGACCGCGGTCGACGGCGAAGAAGGGCTGGCCAAGTACAAGGCCGGCCGCTACGATCTCGTGCTCCTCGACCTCAAGCTGCCCAAGCTCGATGGCATGAGCGTGCTGCGGTCGATCAAGGAGCACAACCCCGACGCGCTGGTCATCATCATCACCGCGTTTTCGACGATCGACACCGCCATCCAGGCCATCAAGCTTGGCGCTTACCATTATGTCGGCAAGCCCTTCCGCCCTGAAGAGTTGATGATTGTAGTGAACCAGGCGCTGGAACGCAGCCGCCTGATGCAAGAGAACCGGGCGCTGCAACAGGAACTGATGCGGACATTCAAGTTCGAGGGGATCGTCGGGGAATCTCCAAAGATGCGCGACGTGTTGCGGCTGGCGTCCGCCGTCGCGCCGACCGATGCCACCGTGCTGATCTACGGGGAGACGGGCACCGGTAAAGAGTTGCTGGCCCGCTCCATCCACTTCCAGAGCCCGCGCGCCAACGGCCCGTTTGTGGTGGTGAACTGCGGAGCGATCCCCGAGACGCTGCTGGAGACGGAACTCTTCGGCCACGAGAAGGGCGCATTCACCAGCGCGATCACCAGCCATGTCGGCCGGTTTGAGCGCGCCCAAGACGGCACGGTCTTCCTGGATGAGATCGCCGACATGAGCTTGTCGATGCAGGTGAAGTTGCTGCGCGTGCTCCAGGAGCGGGTCATCGAGCGCGTTGGCGGCAACAAGCCCATCGATGTCAACGCCCGCGTCGTGGCAGCCACCAACAAAGATCTCAAGAAGGCGATCGGCGACAGCCGGTTCCGGGAGGACCTCTACTACCGGCTGGCCGTCATGCCGCTGGAGTTGCCGGCGCTGCGCGATCGCAAAGAGGATATCCACGTGCTGGCCTACCACTTCCTGAACAAGTACGCGGTGGCGTTCGGCAAGCGGATCAAAGGCTTCACTCCGGCGGCGATGAAGAGACTGCGTAGCCACCACTGGCCGGGCAACGTCCGCGAGCTGGAGTACACCGTCCAGCGCGTGGTCATTCTGGCCACCGGGGAACTCATCGACACCGAGGAGATCTGGCTGGACGAACAGCCGTCCCCGGGGGCGAAGTTCCCGAAGGCGTTCTCGCTTGGTGAAGTCGAACGCCGGCATATCCACGCGGTCCTGAAGATGACCGCGTGGAACCTGGACGAGGCCGCACGGGTCCTGGGAATCGACCGTGCCGCCCTCCAAACAAGAATCCAGGAGCACAACATTTCGGCGGAGACCGGATGAGAACGAAACTGCGTCTACAAGGTCTACCATGTCTACTAAGTCTTCCGGGTCTACCTGCTTACGCCCGATGAGACTCGGCTTGACCTGGGAGACCCGGAAGACCTTGGAGACATTGAAGACGCCTTTTTGTTTGGAAAGGCCTGGCACGAAACTTGCTCTAGGATGGCGATGCGAGAGAACCCGCACCCGGTGCGAGGTTATACGCGCCGTATGAACGACAAGGAGTCGATGGTGCTCCCCAGAGCCAGAATTCTCGTTGTCGATGATGAAGCGTCCATTCGGGAGCTGTGCGTCCGTATTCTCGGCCGGACCTACGAGGTCAGCCCTGCTCCCGACGGTCCCACCGCGATCACCATGGCCCGTGCGCAGACCCCGGATCTCCTGCTCACCGATATCCGCATGCCCGGCATGACCGGGCTCGAGGCTGCCCGCCAGATCGTGGCGGAGACGCCGGACGTCTCCGTGGTGGTCATGACCGGTTTCAGCGAGTTTGACAACCTGCTGGAGACCGTGAAGCTCGGTGTGAACGGGTTCCTGATGAAACCGTTCACACCCGACGACCTGCGCAAGACGGTGGAGGAAGGCCTGCGCAAGGGGTTGTTCTTCAAGCGCAACACCCGGCTGCGGGCGCTGCAGCCACTGCTGGATCTGCGCGGCAACCGGCTGGGAGACGTTGATCAGGGCCGGGTCTTTCAGATTATCACCGAGACGGTGCTGCACGAACTCAATGCGCACAGCGTCACACTGGTCGCGCTGGACGAGGATGGACAGGAACTGATGGTCACCGCATCCGAGGCGGGGGACGGCGCGGCCGTGGCCGCGACCGGCCACGCGGACGCGGTCAAGTTGTCGGCCTCGTGGAGGGTGGCGCCGGAAGACCTGCTGGGGAAGGACGGCATCCCCGAGGCCACCGCCGATGACGGGGGCCGGGTGCTCTCAGTCCCGCTGCAGTTGGCGGGCAACGTCGTAGGCGTCCTGACGGCGACGCGGCCCAGTGCGCCGTTTGCGGGCGCCGACCGCGATGTCCTGCGGGTCATCGCCGCGCAAGGCGCGATCGCCATCGAGAATATCCGGCTGTTCCGCCGTCTGCGCCGCTCGTACTGGAACACAGTCTATGCGCTGGCGGCGACGGTGGATCTGCGCGATCAGCCCACGCGTTTCCACTCTGATCGTGTCGTGCAGTATGCGGTCGCGATTGGCACGCGGATGGGCTTGCCATCAGATCGTCTGGAGGATTTGAAAACTGCCGCGCTGCTCCACGATATCGGCAAGATTGGCATCGACGATGGCGTCTTGCGCAAGCCTGGAGACCTGACCGCTGAGGAATATGACTGGATGAAGACCCACACGCTGATGGGGGCGAAGATCCTGGCGATGGCGGATTTTCCGCCGCGGGTGGTTGAAGCGGTCTTGTTCCATCATGAGCGATTCGATGGCGCGGGCTATCCTCTTGGTCTGAGCGGCGACCAGATCCCCGTGGAGGCGCGCATCCTGGCTGGCATCGACGCGCTGGAGAGCATGACCCATACCCGTCCGTACCGCGTGGCCATGCCGCTGCCGCAGGCGCTGGCCGAACTGGAACGAGGGCGAGGGACGCAGTTCGACCCGCAGGTGATCAGCGCCCTGCTGGCCTGCCTCCAGGCCGGCGACCTGCGTCCGCTTGGGGCGGACGACGAGGCCATCACCGTGCCGGAGACGGCCTGAGGACGGAACGACACCGTGTCTATGGATCCGCGCATTCATACCTCAGTCGGCGTCAACCCGCAGCTGCACCAGCGCATGGTGCCCAAGCTGATGATGGTCAATGCGCTCCTGGTGCTGCCGCTCAACCAGCTGCTGGCGCGCATTGAGCAGGAACTGGCTGAGAACCCGGCGTTGGAACTGGATGAAATACCGTCCTCCCCGGAGCCCGACTGGTCGGGTGAAGAATCCGGGCAGTCACTGGCGACCTGGACGTCGGATGACGAAGAGTTCGATCCGTTCTCCCGCATGGCGGCGCCGGTGTCGCTGCAGGAGCACCTGATGATGACACTGCAGGCGCAGGGGCTCTCGGCTCGCGACCACGCCATCGGCGAGCGGCTCATCGGGTACATCAACGAGAACGGGTACGTGGAAGCGACCACCGTGCAGGTGGCCCAGGAGATGAACGCGGAGGTCGAAGAGGTCGAGGCGGTCTTGGGGCGCATCCAGCGCTTCGAGCCCGTCGGCGTCGGCGCACGCAACGTCGAAGAGTGTCTGCTGCTGCAACTCCGGGTGATGGAGCCGGCGCCCGCCAACCGGCTGGCCCAGCGTCTGGTGGAGACTCATCTGGCGGACCTGGCCGCGCGGCGGTTTGAGAAGGTGGCGAAGGACCTCGGGGTCACCATCGCCGAGGTGAAAGACGCGCACGAGTTCGTCAAGGCCAACTGCTACCCCTATCCCGGCGAGCGATACCGCAGCGAGCAGGACGGCGGTCGCGTGCACCCGGCCGAAGTGGCGCGGCCTGACATCATCATCCGCCAGACCGAAGAGGGCTTCACCGTGGAGCTGTGCCGGCGGGATGCGTTCGCGCTCCGCGTCAACGCCTTTTATGACGACCTGCGCCGGCAGATGCGCCGCGCGGCATCCGGGTATTCCGACAAATCGCGCGATCACGTCCGTGATTACGTCGGCCGTGCCAAGCTATTCATCGAGGTCCTGGCCCGCCGTAACTGGACGTTCGCCAGCATCGTGCAGACGATTGTGCGCACACAGTGGGAGTTCGTCGAGCGCGGCGAGGCGCACATGAAGCCGCTGACCAAGGCGATGATCGCCGCGGAACTCGGGATCAGCGAGTCCACAGTCAGTCGCGCGCTGGACGCCAAGTTCGCGCAGTTGCCCAGCGGCCGCGTGGTGAGCTTCGAAATCTTCTTCGATCAATCGCTGCCGGTGAAGGAGCGTATTCGAGCGCTCATTGCCGCGGAGACAGATCCGCTAACCGATGACCAGATTGCCCACCTGTTGACGGCCGAAGGGACGAAAATCGCGCGCCGCACCGTCTCGAAGTACCGGGAAGAGATGAACATCCCGCCGTCGACGGCCCGAGGCCCGCTGGCGGAGACGACGTAACGGCGTTGAAACGTTGAAGCGTTGAAACGTTGAAGCGATACCGCTTCGGCACTCGATAGACCTTCAGTCTGTCAGTCCTTCAGCGCGTTCCGTGGGTTTCATCAGTCTTGCTGGTTCATTCCAACGCTTCAACCTTCCAACGTTTCAACGGCCATTCGGGCGTGGCACGCTCCTTGCTCCTCTTTTTTCGTGGCACAGCGAGCGATCTTTTCCGCTGGTCGGATGCTGGAGGATGGCATGGCAAAGCGCAGTCGACGGAGTCGGCCTCTCCCCGAAGGGGTGTCCGCGCACGCGCCCGACCGGGCGCACCGCAACGGCCAGCCCCTTGCCGCAGAGGCGGAGGAGATGGCGCTCCGGCTGGAGTGCGCCAAGCTCGCCGGTGAAGAGTTGCCGCTGCGGCTGGCCTACGAACGCTACCTCGATCTGGTGCACCGCGCCATTTCGTTTGAGCACGGCACGCTCTACGTGACCGAATGGACCAGCGGCCGGCTGTTGGCCGTGGCTGTGCGCGGGAACCGGGTAGAGCTGGCCGATCGGATCCGGTTTGCCCGCGGCTCGGGGCTCTCGGCCTGGGTGGCGCAGGAGGGCCGCGCCGTGGTGATCCCCGATCCTGGGTCCAACGGCAACCGATCCCCCTTCTCCGATGCGGCGCTGCGCGCGTTCCTGGCCTTCCCGCTCATTCAGCAGGGCGTAGTGGCCGGTGTCCTGGCGCTGGCCCGTACGGACCGCACGTATGCCGAGGACGAGTTCGAGCGCCTGGGCCGGCTAGCCGAGTCACTGGCGCAGACCCTATCGAAACTCCGCCGCGAGGAACGGTTGCGCGAACTGATCTATCAGGACGGTGAGACTGGATTGAGCAACACCCATCACTTCCTGGCGCGCTTGGAAGAAGAGATCCAACGGGCCCGACAGCATCCGACCGAGTTCGCCGTGGCGCTGCTGGAGGTGGAACTCTCCACGGGACCTCGCCGTGCGGCCATCATGCAGGCGTTCACCCAACGGCTGGGGGGGGCGATGCGCACGTGCGATATCGCGGCCAACCTGGGCGGCGGGCGGTTTGGCCTGCTGCTGGCCGGTCTCGACCGAGAGAAGGCTGCGGCCATCGTCCATGGCGTGGCCCGCGCCGCGCAGCAAGAATTGCGGCAGACGTCCGGGACGCCGTGGCGGATCCGGCTGGGCCTCGTGGGCAGCGCAGACCAGGATGAATCTCCCGATACGCTGCTGCAGCGCGCCGCGTCAGCGCTTGCCGATATCTCCTGAGGAGCCGGAATGGCCGCGGATTCCCAGTCGGTAGCCAGTTTGTGGCGGGTGTTCAAGGAGGGCCACGCCGTTGCGGTACGCGAGCGCCTGGCATTGGCCTATCTCCCGCTCGTACGCGCACAGACCAGGCAGATGACCAGTCGTGTTCCTCCTACGGTAAAGAGCGAGGATCTGGAAGGCTACGGAATGATCGGCCTCCTGGAAGCCATCGACCGGTTCGATCCCGACCGCGGGATCCCGTTTGAGGTGTTCGCCCGTCTGCGGATCCGCGGCGCCATGTACGACTACCTGCGCACGCTGGACCTGCTGCCCCGGATCGCGCGGCGCAACGTGCACCGGGTGCAGGCGCAGGTGCACGCGTTGACGCGACAGCTCGGCCGCCTGCCCACCGATGAAGAGCTGGCGGAGGCGACAGGGCTGGCGACCCGCCAGTTGGGCCGGGCCCGCACCGATCAGCACGCGGCGCTGCCTCTATCGCTGGACGAGTTCGGCGACGCGGACCGGTTCCCCGAGGCACTGGCGCGGGATGCCGGCGGCGACGTCGTCGGGAGCATGGAGCAACAGGCGCGCAATGCGGAACTGTGGCACGCTATCGAAGCGCTGCCGGTCCGCCACAAGGTCGTGATCGGGCTGTACTACTGCGAGGGACTCACCTTGTGGGAGATCGGCCGCGTGCTCCGCGTGACCGAGTCTCGAATCAGCCAGATGCGCGGCGAAGCGCTGCAGTCATTGCGCACCCACCTTGCCTTGCGGTCCTGGCTGGACGGTGAAACGCGTCTCGCCGGCGGCGGGGATTCCGACGCCACGGTGGTGGCCTGAGGGTCGGGCTAGTGGGCTCGCGGCGCGGGTACAACACTCCTGTGACCAACGAACAGCAGATCAACGAGCAGGTGCAGACCGTGCTCACGGAGCTCCGACGGCAGTCGGCGGCTCAGGCTGTTCTGATGCTCTCCGGTGATGGGGTGGTGTTGCACTCCATCGGCGACCTCCAAACCGACCTCGATGCCCTGGCGGCCTACGCGGCCAGCAGCGTGATGGTGTCTGAACGCCTGGGGGAGAGCGCCGCGTTCGGCGCGCCCGAGGTTGTGATGGTGGTGTACGGCGGTCGTGCGGTAGTGATGGCGCCGCTGGGTCCGGTGGTCGCCGTGATCATCGGAGCGGCTTCGCAGCTAGGCATGCTGCGGCTGGCAGTGGCGCGGTACCTGGACGACCTGAGCGCAGCGCTCCGGGGGGAGCTGCCCTCCGGACCTCACGGCAGCGAGACGCAGGCCGCCGCCGGCGACGACTCCATGGCTGACGAGGATCTGTCGGGCATCCGCATCAATCCAGGACTGGTGTAGCTGAGCCTACTGCGGTAGGCAGCTTCGTCTTCCCCCTGCACGATCGTCGTAGAGTATCTTGGTTACCAACCGTAGGGATGAAGATCTCCTTCCGCTTGGTCCCCGCCAAATTTCCGTTGAGTAAATATCAAATTCCCCCTCCGCGCGGCCGTCTAGCCATCTCCGCGACAGGGCAAGCCTCTGGTAGTCGCCGGCACGTTGCGCGCAGGATCTAGGACCTTCGGACGGTCCCCTCGCGGGCTGGCACGCAACTTGCTCATTATTGTAGAAGATTGGCCCCGCGGCCTGTGTTACGTGGCAGCGCCCGGGAGAAGCGTTGGAACCGGAGGCAGTACAGATGAAGACTGGGGACCCTGATCGTGGTCGCCCTGGCAGTCGGGGCAGGCTACGGCGGGACGGCCACGGGCAGCCAGACGGTGACCATCACCGCGGCGGACGCCATCGAAATCACAGTCCCGGGCACGGCGTCGATCACCGCCAACGCCGGCGTCGCCGGCGGCTGCGGGACGGCGAGCACCAGCATCACGGTGAAGAGCAACAAAACGTGGAGCATGCAGATCCGAGCCAACTCCGCGTACACAGGCGGTAAGGCGAAGAACGCCAGCAGCGTCTTCCTGACGAATGCGTTCCAGTGGGGGACTGACGGATCGACATACGGCAACATCACCACGGCCTACGCGGACGCCTTCACCAGCCAGGCAAAGACGGGCAATGCGGGTGTCTCCAAGACAGTGTACTACAAGCAGTGCGTGACGTACGATGACGACCCGGCCGATTACACGATCGTTGCCGAGTATCAGGGCTCGAACTAGCACGGCCCAGCATCGACACAGCAAACAGGCGTGCAGGGAGGCTGATGCAGAGCCGGTCATCATCCGGCGGCAGCGGCCTCCCTCGTGACTGATGAGAATGATGCGGACCAGGATCTTGAGAACCGTGGCGGTCTGCAGTGTGATGCTGCTGGCTACGCTGTTGGTGCCACCGCATGCGGAGGCGGCCCTCACCATCACCGTGCCGGCCACCGCGGCGATCGGGTCGACCCTGCCGACATTCTGCAGCACCACCTCGACAACCATCACCGTCACCAGCACCAAAAAAAATTACGATCTCCGCATCCGCTCAAATACGATCAACAACCCAAACGGCAAAGCCAAGAACGGTTCCGGGACGGAGATGCTCAACTCTTTCCAGTACGCAACCGCTGCCGGCGGGCCGTTTACTGATATCACGGCATTATACGTGAATGTCTTCAGCAACCAGCCAATAGGCTCAAACATCAATCACACCGTCTACTACAGGCAGTGCGTCAACTGGGGCGACGGCGCGGGGAATTTTACGATCGGGGTGGATTACCAGGTGGTGGAGCTCTGATGGGGCGAGTGCCCCAGGGTTGTCCTGTACCGCACTTGACACGCCGGGTCAGGACTGCGGTGTGGCTGGCGCTGGTCCCCGCCGTCGCGCTGCTCGGTTTCAGCGCCATCTCCGCGCATGCGCAGCCGATTCGGTACGGCATCAGCCCGGGCGAAATCGAACTGGTGCCCCCTCCGGGGGGAACCGCCAGCGCCGTCCTTGTCGTGTACAACAAGGCGCCGAATACCGCGCGCATGCGAGTCGCGGTGCAGGATCTCTACGTCCGTCCTGACGGAGTGGCCGATGTGCTGGAGCCGGGCAAGTTGTCCTGGTCGGTGGCCCGGTTCACACGCGTGCAGCCGGCAGAGTTCGATCTCGAGGCGGAGCGGCAGATGCCGGTGCGGATCGCGGTCACGGTCCCCCGTGACGCCCGGGGTGGGCTGTACGGAATGATCGTGGTCACCTCGACACCGGTCCTCCAGACTCCGGCCGCAGGGAAGGGGACCTTCATAGTGGTGGCGCCGAAGTTGGCGGCTCGCCTGCTGGTCGCCATCCGCGGCACCGAAGTCGTGCAGGGCGCCATCGTGAACATGCTCGCTGCACCCCGGCCGCGCGGTGCCGGCGCGGACATCAGGGTGGCGTTTCGCAACAAAGGCAACGTGCATCTGCACACGCGCGGCGAGGTCGAGATCCTCGACGCGTCCGGCCAGCGCCTCGGGAAGGTGTCCCTCCCGGAGGCCGTCGTCTTGCCGGCAAGCACCCGAGAGTTCAAGATCTCTTGGGACAAGAGTCTGGGACCCGGGACCTACACGGCCCGCGCTGTGATCGACTACGGTGCCGACGTGTTGGTATCAGGCGAGCTGAGCTTTGCATACCGCGGGCCGTGACTTGCGACATGGGAACGAATCACTGTGACGCGCCGCTTCCGCAGGTGGTGGACAGGCATTGCCGGCGTGGCGGTCTGCACGCTGGGATTGGCGGTGCCGATCTATGGCGCCGCGGCGGTGATCCGCGTCGTCGTTGACGACGTCGCGCTCAGCATCAGCCCGCCCGCGTTCTTCCAGGATGGTACGGTCTACCTTCCCCTTGCTCCGCTGGCGAGGCGCTTCCAGGCCACCACGAAATTCGCTGCTCCGGCTATCGACGTCCTCAGGCTCGACGGCGCGGTGTTGACGCTGCGTGTCGATCGCCTGGAGGTGTGGTCGGGCGACGTCGTCACCACCCTCCTGGAAGCGCCGGTGCGTCTGGTCAACGGGGTGACGATGATCCCCAAAAGCGCGGTGGAAGCGCTGTTCGACGCGCTGACCACATGGGACGCGCAGGAAGGGGTGATGACCATCGTCACCCGCGCGCCCTTTCAGACGGCAGTGGCCGCGAAGCCTCCACGCCCACCCGCGGCGTCCGCGCCCGCCCCCGCCGCCACTCGTCCATTTGTCTCTGAGTTTCAGCAGGATCTCACCCCGCCGCTCACGTCGTCTGGCTACGTCGCAGTGGGCCTCACGTCCGGCGCCGGCACTCTCACAGCCACGGCCACCGTACAATACAAATCGTTTGGGGCCCCCGAGAACATCGAAGGGCTGCTGAGAGTGGGCGCGGGCAACGGTCCGCTGGATGCGTCAGGCGTGGTGGTCCTCCGCAACCCGGCCTATATATTGACGGTAGGTGGACTTGCACTCGACGAATCTCCATTCACCCTCTACCAGCAGGGGATCTTGGGCGTCGCGTATGAGGGGAAAGCGGGGGACTCTGGGGCGAAGTTCTTCGGCGGGTCGCTCGCCGACTCCAGCGGTCAGGTCTACGGGATGACGATGACCTTCCCCCAGTCCGGGCCGTGGCAGGGTGAGGCGGGTCTCATGTACGATCCCACAGCCGGGGCGCTGCTCACCCGGGTGCGCGCCGACCGAGAGGTGGCCCCCGGCCTGGCCGTCTTCGGCGAAGTCGCCGAGGGGGTCTCTGGGCTCGCGGCGGGGCCGGCGTGGCGGATCGGCACGGTCGCCTCATCGCCAACGCTCACGACGTCCCTCAGCTACCTGGTGGTGAGTCCGGATTTCCCGGCTGTAGGGAACGCAGCGCTGTTCACCGGCCGGAGTGGCCCCCTCCTGCAACTCGCGTATGCGCCGGACCCCCGCTGGTCGATCTCCAGCGGCGCGACGTTGCTCGACGGCAGTGCCAGCGGTCTGCCGAACCGAGTGTCATACGACCTGCTTGTGGGCTTCCGTCCGGCCCCCGGGTGGGGGATCGCGCTGGGGACACGCGTCACCGATGATACCGCGACAGGTGTAAGCACGCGAAACACCGGGACGCAGGCCGCAGCATTCTACACACAGGACCGGTGGACGTTCACCGTAGCCGCTAACCAGACGGACACCATCGATCTGCTCGCCGGCACCACCAGCAGCACCGCGATCTTCAGACTGCAGACCTTATACGCGCTGGACACAGGGCTCCCGGCGTGGCTAGAGATCACGCGGCAGGTGGGTGCCACAGACGGCTGGGGGATTGGCACGGGTTGGGGCTTCCGACTTTCGCCGTACTTAGATCTGATCGCTCAGGTGCAGAACAATGTGTTCACCCTGCCGAGCGCTCTCAACCAGATGATTGTCGAACTGAGCCTGTCTCACACGTTGCCCACGGGCGCGCGCCTCTCTGTGGGCCCCAGGGTGCAGTTCGACTCCACGGGAAATACCACATCGTCTATCACCTTGCAATACGGCTATCCGATCACCACGTATGGGATTGTCCCGAACGGACGGCTCGAGGGCGTCGTGTTCCAGGATTCCAACGAGAACGGAAGACAGGATCCCGGCGAGCCTGGTGTGCCGGGTGTGAGCATGCGGATCGAAGGTCGCAGGGCTGCGATCTCGGATCGCGACGGGCGGCTTTCACTCGAGGCGATCAAGGTAGGCGAGTACCGCATCTCTCTTGATGACGAGACCGTCCCGGTTGGGCTGGTCGCGACGCAGCTCCGGTACACGGTGCAGGTCACAGATGGTGCCAGCACCAGGCTAGAGTTTGCCCTCGTCCCCGAGGCGACGCTGAGCGGGACCGTGTACGTCGATGCCGACAGGAATGGTAACCGCGACCCCGACGAAGAGGGCATCGGCGGTGTGGTCCTCGAGTTGCGGGGGCCACGCCAGCAGTTCGCGACGTCCGCGGACGATGGAACGTTCAGGTTTTCCCACCTGCCGCCTGGTGACTATACCGTGGTGCTCAACCTGAACTCGCTCCCCGAGGGCCTGCACCTGGAGGGGAACGGCTCCATAGCGATCATGGTGCGGCCGGGAGCATCTGTGGTGCTCAATGTGCCCGTGCCCGGGAAGCCGATCATCAAACAGACCTTCCCGTAGAGAAAACTCCTCGTGAACGAAGGTTCGTGCGGCGGCAGATGTGAATAGTGATTAGTGAATAGGTAACGTGAATAGTGAATGGTGAATTGTGAATAGCCACCGCCGGCCCGGACGTCTTAGCTATTCACTATTCACTAATCACTATTCACTAGATCTTTAGGGAGGCAATTCCCAAATGGCGGAAGCCATAACGATTGAGACGCAACCTACTCCGAATGTGAACGCGCTGAAATTCGTGCTGAACCGTCGACTGACCGAGGGGAAGAGTCAAACGTTTCGCACGCCACGGGAGGCGGCGGCCTCACCGCTGGCGGCGGCACTGCTGGCCATCCCGGGCGTGGTGCAGGTCTTTTTGCTCAACGACTTTATCACCGTCACACGGAACCCCGCCGCGCGCTGGGAAGATATTTCCGACCAGGCAGAGAGTGCGATCCGAGGGTATTTCGAGAGCGAAGGCAGTTGAAGAGTTGAAGAGTTGGAAAGTTGGAGAGTTATTGCGTCGATCTCTGCCGTGTACTCTTCAACTTTCCAACTCTCCAACATTCCAACTGCAGTTAGAGTACCAAGAGCAGCGGGTTCTCCAGCAGGCGTTTGACTTCGATGAGGTACTGCGCGGCTTCGGCGCCGTCGGTGACACGATGGTCGGCCGAGAGCGTTATTTTCATGGTGGTCGCGGCGGCGATCTGGCCGCCTCGCACGACGGCGCGCGGCGTCGCCTTGCCGATGGCAAGGATCCCGGTATGCGGCGGATTGATGATGGCCACGAAGCTGTCCACGTCCCCAAACATCCCCAGGTTACTGACGGTGAACGTTCCGCCCTCGAGGTCTTCCGGCCGCAGGTGGCCGGAGCGCGCGCGTTCGCCAAGGTCTTTCGCCCTCGCCGCGATCTCCCCCAACGTCAGCCGGTCGCAATCGTGGATGACCGGCGCGATCAGGCCCTCCGGTAACGCCACGGCCAGCGCCATGTTAATCCTGCGGAACCGGCGGACCGCGGCATCCGCCAGGCTGCTGTTGAGGTTGGGGAACTTGCGCAGCGCCAGCGACGCCGCCTTGAGCGCGAAGTCATTCAAGGACACCTTCCCACGGTCGTCCAGCGTCTCGTTGAGTTGCTGGCGGGCGCGCAGCGCCTCATCCATGCCTACTTCCACTGTCACGTAGAAGTGAGGCGCCTGCTGCTTGCTCTCGGTCATGCGGCGGCCAATGGTTTGCCGGATGCGGGACAGGGGGACGGACTCGACATCTGGGCCGGATGGGGCAATGGGCGGTGCCGCCGGACCCGGGGTCGGTTGAGGACGCGTGCCGGTAGCGATGAGTGCTTCGATGTCTTCCTTAGTAATGCGTCCATCCGGACCGCTGCCCCGGACGGTGGCCAGGTCGATGGCGTGCTCAGCGGCGAGTTTCCGCGCCAGCGGCGAGACTTTCAACCGGTCTGCGGCCTCGGTGGGAGCCGCTGCGGCCGGAGCGGGGGTGGACCGCGCCGGACCCGCCGCCACTGCCGCAGGTGCAGGAGCGGGCTGCGCGGCGGGGGCAGCCGCGGGGCGAGGCTGGACCTTCTGCCCTGGAGCGCCGATCACGGCGATGCTGGCGCCGACCGGTGCGCTCTTCCCTTCGTCGACGAGAATCTCGAGCAGAACGCCCCCTTCCTCAGCCTCGATATCGACGTTGACTTTGTCGGTCTCGATCTCGGCGATAGCTTCGCCTTTGGCAACCGGATCGCCCGGACGCTTCCTCCATGTCAGGACTTTCCCCTCGGTCATCGCGTCGCCCATCTTTGGCATGATGACGTCGGCCACCGGAGCAACCTCCCAGACTACGCGGGCACAGCGAGCAAAGGGAAGGCGAACAAAAGACACCGCGGTCCCGTTCGTCTGTTCGCTTCGTTCGCTATGTGCGCCTTGTTCGCGCAGTTCACTGTTTACCGAGCGTCTTCTTCACTGCCGCGACAATGTCCGCCTCGTGCGGCACCGCCCGCGCTTCCAGGGTACGGGCGTAGGGCATGGGCACATCGGCGCCGGTGACGCGCTCGACCGGCGAGTCTAGTTGATCGAACGCCTCTTCATAAATTCGCATCGCAATTTCAGCAGCGGCTCCGAATGGCTTCCACTGTTCTTGGACCACCACGGCCCTGTGCGTGCGCGCCACCGACTCCACCACGGTCGCCATGTCGAGCGGCCGCAATGACCGGAGGCTGATCACCTCGGCCTCGGTGCCCTCGCCGGCGAGCTGCTCCGCCGCGGCCACGGCCGCGTGGACCATCCGGCTGTAGGCGATGACCGTGGCGTCGCGGCCATTCCGCACTACCGCGGCCTTCCCAAAGGGCAGGGCAAAATCCGAATCTGGTACCTCTCCCTTCAGCCCGTACAGCGCGGCATTTTCCAGGAAGATCACGGGATCCTGGCTGCGGATCGCCGTGCGGAGCAGTCCCTTCGCCTCCGCCGGCGTGGCGGGCGCAACGACATACAGGCCGGGGAAGTGCGCGTAGGTGGCCTCCAGACTCTGTGAGTGCTGCGCGGACAACTGCACGCCGGCGCCGTTGGGGCCCCGGATGACCAGGGGAACGTTGACCTGTCCGCCGGAGAAGTAGCGCAGCTTGGCGGCGTTGTTCACGATCTGGTCCATCGCCAGCAGGGAGAAGTTCCAGGTCATGACTTCCACCACCGGCCGCAGCCCGAGCATCGCCATCCCAATCGCCGCCCCCACGAACCCGAGTTCGGAAATGGGGGTGTCGATCACGCGCGTGGGGCCATACCGTTGGAGCAGGTCGGCAGTGACCCGAAACGTGCCCTGGTACACGCCGATGTCCTCGCCGATGAGGATCACCCGGCGGTCATGGTCCATCTCCTCGATGAGGGCGGACCGCAGCGCGTCCCGGTAGGTGAGTTCAGCCACGAAAGCCCACAACTGACGGGATCGTGGGATCGCGGGAACCCCCACGCGCGCTTCGCGCGCTCGGGGCGGAGCGCGGGAACCCCCACGCGCGCTTCGCGCGCTCGGGGCGGAACGCGGGAACGCGCAGAAGCCCTAGGGAAACGTTCGCGGTATCGCGTTCCCCAGTTCCCGCATTCCCCCGTTCCCGTCTTTCAGCGTTCATCCGTCGGCTCCGTAGATGTCACGGTACAGCTCCTCCGGTGCGGGGGGTGGGCTCTCCTCGGCGAATCGCACCGCGTCGGTCACGACCCGCTCGGCGTCTGCGCGCGCGCGCTTCACCTCGCCGTCGGACAGCGCGCCAGTCGCGCGGAGCAGGTCCTCCAGGAGCGTGATCGGGTCACGCTGCCGGGCCTGCGCGATCTCGTCCTTGGTGCGGTAGGGCTGGAAGAGATCGGCCGCCCCATGACCGGCGAAGCGGTAGGTCAGCAGTTCTACCGCGTAGGGCCGGCCGGTCTCGCGCACTCGCCGCACCGCACGCCCGGCCAGCCGGCGGACCTCGATGAAGTCCATCCCGTCGGCGCGTTCGTTTTCAATCCCATACGTCGAGAACCGGCTGGCGAGGTTCGTGACCGCGGAGGACCGATCCACAGGTGTGCCCATCGCATACTGGTTGTTCTCCACGATATAGACGATCGGGCACAAGCCCTGCTTGCCCCACAGCCCGGCCAGATTGGCCGGTTCGTGGAACGAGCCGCTGTTCATCGCCCCATCGCCGAGGAAACACAGGCAGATCCGGTCTGCCTGCTGGTAGCGCAGCGCGAAGGCTGCGCCGGTGGCCAGCGGGATGTGGCCTCCCACGATGCCGTAGCCTCCATAGAATCCCCGCGCCACGTCGAACAGGTGCATCGACCCGCCCTTGCCCTTGGCCAGGCCGGTCGCCTTGCCGAACAGTTCCGCCATCACCGCACCGGGGGCGGCGCCGCGGAACAGGGCATGAGCATGGTCTCGATAGGCGGTGAAGAAGATGTCATCGGGACGGATCGCGCTCAGGAAACCGGCGGCGACCGCTTCCTGGCCGCTGTAGACGTGCAGGTAGCCGCCGATCTTGCCGCGGCGAAATTCGCGCTCCGCTTCCTCTTCGAAGCGACGCACCAGGACCATCTTCCCATACCACTCCACGGCGGCGGCGAGCTCGTCACGGCCGAGGTCGCGCGGAGGGGCGGTTTTCACGGATCGCGTGTCCATGTACTGAACCACCTACCCATCGCGCTGGTCATCCTACTCGTGGCATCGCCGCGTAAAACGGACTAATATTAGCATATGGACCAAGATTCCACCAAGACGACCTCCACGCCTGTCCCGTCCGCCGGCGATCTGCGCAGCAGGCTGCTGGCGCAGGTGGATGAGATTCGTCGCGCGCTCGATCAGACGGCGGTCGCGGTGTCCCTCTCCACCGCACAGCAGGCCGAGTATCAGCGCCTGCGCGCCGCACTCGAGTCGCTGGAGCATCGGGTGCGGGAGATCCTTGCAGAATGAACGAGTCGGCAGTCTCCGGTCTGCAGTCGGCAGTCGATGAAAAAACTGTCCTGACTGCGGACTGCTGACTGGCGACTGCAGACTGACTATGATCGCTCTAACACCACACCGAGTGCGCGCGTGACACCGGCCGCATCGCTCCAGTTTATCCGCGAACTTCCCAAGGTTGAACTCCACCTGCATCTGGAAACCTCCCTCCGCCTGCGCCGGCTCGCGGGGCGCGGCCGGCAAGCGAGTGGTCCGCAGGATGATTCTCCCGGCCCTCCTGTCGTCACGGAGCCGCAGCGCATCGCCGATCCGGCACGATTCACCGGGTACGACCGCCTCCGCCGCCTCCGGTACCTCAGCCGTGCCGGGAGAATTGCCGACGAGTGGTACACGCCGGAGAATATCGAGCAGATCACGCTGGAACTCTTAGAGGAAGCAGCCTTGCAACGGGTGCGGTACGTCGAGGTGCGGGTCGGCGGCCGCCGGGGCTTTGCATTGCTGGGCGCGGACCGCATGCTCGGCGCCATGGCGCGCGCCCGCGCCCGGGCTCACTCGCGGCTGGGGATTTCTAGTGGGTTCATCGTGACAGTCGTACGGGAGCGCGGCCCGGAGGAGGCCGAGCAGCGCGTTCGCGAGGCGATCGCCTGCCGCGACTGCGGTGTGGTGGGCGTGGACCTGGCCGGCGACGAGCAGAACTACCCGCCCGCCCTGTTTGCCAGGCCTCTGGGGCTGGCCCGCGAAGCCGGTCTGGGAATTACGGTGCACGCCGGTGAATTCTCTGGTCCTGCCAGCGTCTGGACCGCGGTGTATCACCTGGGGGCGCAGCGCATCGGCCATGGAATTCGTGCCGCAGACGACTCGGAACTGCTCACCCGTCTGCGGGAGCGCGGCGTGACTCTGGAACTCTGCCCTACAAGCAACCTTCATCTTGGGTTGTGCGCGTCCATGGGGGCGCTCCCGCTGCGGCGCCTGCTTGACGCCGGCGTGTCCGTGACCGTGAACAGCGATGATCCTATGCTCCTGGGGACGGACCTCTCGCGCGAACTGCACGCCGTGGCCACGACGTTTTCACTCGGGGCCGCCGAGGTGACACGCCTGGTGACGAACGCGGCACGCGCCGCGTTTGCGCCGGTTCCCGCCCTTCCTTGACACCTCCGAGGTGCCGTGCCACAATGAAACCGGACCGGTTCTTGAGTAATTTAGTCGAGAATTACGTTCGCAAAGCTGAGGATGGCGTGGGGGCGGCATGGCTGATCTGGAAATCAAGGACCTGACGGTACAGGTCGAGGACAAGGTCATCCTGAAGGGTGCGAACCTGACCCTCAGCAAGGGTGAAGTGCACGCGTTGATGGGGCCGAACGGGTCGGGCAAGTCCACCCTGGCGAACGTCCTCATGGGCAACCCCTTCTACCAGGTGGTGAAGGGGGAGGTGCTGTACAAAGGCCAGGACCTGCTGGCGATGTCACCCGATGAACGCGCCAGGCGGGGGCTGTTCATCGCCTTCCAGTATCCGGTGAGCATTCCTGGGGTCACCATGAGCAGTTTCTTGCGGACCGCGGTGTCGGCCCGCCGCGGCTACGACAAGGAACTGATGCCGGTCGGCGAGTTTCAAAAGCTGCTGAAACAAAAGATGGACGAACTGAAAATCGAGCCGGCGATCGTGTCCCGGTACGTCAATGAGGGCTTCTCCGGTGGCGAGAAGAAGCGCGCCGAGATCCTGCAGATGGCGATGCTGGAGCCGGAGATCGCGATCATGGACGAGACTGATTCGGGGCTGGATATCGACTCGGTGAAGGTCGTCTCCGACGGCGTCAACCGCATGCTCGAGCGCGCCAAGGGTACGATGGGGATCCTGCTCATCACGCACTATTCGCGGATTCTGCACTTCATCAAACCCTCTTACGTGCACGTGATGTTCGATGGGCGCTTCGTGGTGTCCGGTGGCCCCGACCTGGCGGAGGAACTGGAGCAGAGCGGGTACGAGGGCATCAAGGCGCAGTTTGAAGTGATCGCCGCGGAGGTGCAGGCGGAAGGCGCCGTCCGGCGTGCGGGCAAGGTGTTCTGGGTCGAACACTAAGTGGCGTCCATTGGGCCCGTGGCGTCTAGTGATTGGTGAGGCAAGAGACGCGAGGGACGCAACAGGCGCAAAAAGACGCGGAGGGGTTTTCGCAGATGGCAGTCACGAATCAGCTGGGGATTGATCCCGACAAATACAAGTGGGGTTTCCACGATCCCGAGAAGTACGTCTACAAGTCCCGCAAGGGGCTGGATCGCGAGATCGTGGAGATGATCTCCTCAATGAAGAATGAGCCGGAGTGGATGCGGGCGTACCGGCTGCATTCGCTCGAGCATTTCCAGCAGCGCCCCATGCCGGTCTGGGGCGCCAACCTCGCCCAGATCGACTTTAACGACATCTACTACTACCTGAAGCCTACGGAGAAGAAGGAGCGGAGCTGGGACGAGGTTCCGGAGAATATCAAGAACACCTTTGAAAAGCTGGGGATCCCGGAGGCGGAGCGGAAGTTTCTGGCCGGGGCAGGCGCGCAGTACGAGAGTGAGTCTGTCTATCATAACCTGAAAGAGGAGTGGGAGAAGCTCGGGGTCATCTTCCTGGACACCGACTCGGCGCTGCGGGAGCACCCCGACATCGTGCGCGAGTACTTCGGGACGGTCGTCCCGCCGGAAGACAACAAACTGGCTGCGCTGAACTCGGCCGTCTGGTCCGGTGGGTCATTCGTGTACGTCCCCGCCGGCGTGCATGTGGATATCCCACTGCAGGCGTACTTCCGCATCAATGCTCAAAACATGGGGCAGTTTGAGCGCACGCTCATCATCTGCGAGCCCGGCTCGTATGTGCACTATGTGGAAGGGTGCACGGCGCCGATCTACACGACCGACTCGCTGCACAGCGCGGTGGTGGAGATCATTGTGAAGGAAGGCGCGCGCTGCCGCTACACCACGATTCAAAACTGGTCGACCAACACGTACAACTTGGTCACCAAGCGCGCCGTGGCCTACCGCGATGCCACGATGGAATGGATCGACGGCAATCTCGGCTCCAAGATCACCATGAAGTACCCGAGCGTCTATATGGTGGAGCCCGGAGCCAAGGCGGAGATCCTGTCCGTGGCGTTCGCTGGACGAGGGCAGCACCAGGATCCCGGCGGCAAGGTGATCCATGCGGCGCCGCACACCCAGTCCGTCATCGTCAGCAAGTCCATCGCCAAGGATGGGGGCCGGGCAGGGTACCGTGGGCTCGTCAAGATCTACTCAGGCGCGAACGGGAGCAAATCGGCGGTGCGATGCGACGCGCTGATCCTGGACGACCAGAGCCGCAGCGACACCTACCCGACGATGGAGATCGATGAGCAGGATGTCAGCATCACCCATGAAGCCACGGTCTCCAAGGTGTCCGACGAACAGCTCTTCTACCTGATGAGCCGCGGGGTCAAGGCAGATGAGGCGATGAACATGATCGTCCGCGGCTTCGTCGAGCCGATCGTCAAGGAGCTGCCACTGGAGTACGCGGTGGAGCTCAACCGCCTCATCGCGCTCGAGATGGAAGGCTCTGTCGGATGATGAGCCGGGGTCCCCGCGAATTCGTTCTGTGAATTCGCGGGGTGGCAGGGAAGGCTCTGTGGGATGATGAGGCGGGGTGGCATGGAGGGCTCGGTTGACTGATCAAGCGTAGCGCGTTTCATGGCGCAGGAGGTTGGAGGTTGAAGGGAAACGCCTTTGCCCTCCAACCTTTAACATTTCACCCGTCAACGTAGTGCCGGTGCGGAGGAGACGATGCAGGAGCAGATGACGCATCTCGCCCGGGCTGGGTTCAGCCGCGAGAGCGTGCTCGCGCTATCGGAGCGGCTCGGTGAACCCGCGTGGATGCGGGAGTTCCGCCTGGCGGCGTGGGAGGCATTCGAGCGGCTGCCGTGGCCTGCGCCCGCGGATCCGGAGTGGCGCCGCACCGACCCCACGATGTTCCGGCTGGAGGGGATCCGGCCGTTTGCCGATGCGCCCGCCGGCGCCTTGCCGGCGAGCCTGCAGCAGGTGGTGGACGCCTGGCGGGCTCCGGCTGGGCTGCTGCTGCAGCGCAACTCCCAGGGGGTGCGGTCTCAGCTGGACCCCGGGGCGGCACGGCGCGGCGTCGTCTTCACCGATCTTCACACCGCGCTCCGCGAGCGAGGCGACCTGATCCGCGAGTATTTCATGACGACCTGTGTCCGTCCCGATGAGACGAAGTTCCGTGCGTTGCACGCGGCGCTGTGGAGTGGGGGCGCGCTGCTGTACGTGCCCGACGGCGTCGAGATCACCGCGCCGCTGGTCTCGCTGGCCTGGATTGACGCCGATGGGGTCGGGGTCTTTCCCCATCTGCTGGTGATCGCCGGCCCGAGCAGCAAGGTCACGCTGATCACCGGTGCCGCCTCTCCCCCGGGGGAGTGGCCCCCTTCGAGGGGCTCAGGGTGGCCCGGCTCATCGACAGACGGTCACGGGCCCGCGCGTGTCGAGGGCCAGGCGTTTGCCGACCCCGTGACTGAGCTGATCCTCCGCGATGGGGCGCAGGTCCGCCTGGTGACGCTGCAGGACTGGGGCAGCAACGTCGCCGAGATCGGGATCATCCGTTCCGTGCTGGCGCGCGACGCGGAGCTGCGAAGCCTGCTGGTCGGTTTCGGCGGCAAGGTCGTGAAGACCAATGTCGAGTCCATTTTGGATGGACCGGGCGCCACATCAGAAATGTTGGGACTGGTGTTTGGCGACTCCCGGCAGCACTTCGACCTGCACACGCTGCAGGAGCACCGCGCGCCGCATACGCTGTCCGACCTGCTGTACAAGAATGCGGTGAAAGATCGGGCCCGCAGCGTGTTCTCGGGCATGATCCGCGTGCTCCCCGGAGCCCAGAAGACCAACGCGTTCCAGGCCAACCGTAACCTGATTCTCTCCGAGGGAGCGAAGGCCGACTCGATCCCCAACCTGGAGATCATGGCCAACGACCTTCGCTGCACGCATGGATCGGCCACCAGCCGGCTCAACGAGGAGCACCTCTTCTACTTGATGAGCCGCGGGCTGGCCCGGGCGCAGGCGGTCCGGATGGTGGTGGAAGGGTTCTTTGCCGAGTTGCTGGATCGCGTTCCGCTGGATGACCTCCGGGCCCGTCTGCAGTGGGAGATCGAGCAGAAGATGGCGGAGGACGCTGACGGGAACGGGACGGGGGAAATCCCCACGCGTCGCCCCTTGCGGAACGGGGAGCCGCAACCGACATCATAACGATGACTGAGCGCACCGCGGAGTTTGTGAGGGTTGCGGCCGCGGATGACATTCCCCCGGGCACGGGAAAAGCTGTCGTGGTGGATGGGCGGCGGATTGCGCTGTTCAACGTGAACGGGACCTTCTACGCGATTGACGACACCTGTACGCACGAGGAGGCCTCGCTGGCGGAGGGGGCGCTGTATGGCGAGATCGTCGCGTGTCCAAAGCACGGGTCCCGGTTTCATCTTCCCACCGGCCGGGTGCTGTCACTGCCTGCGGTGATCCCTGTGAACACCTACCAGGTGAAGGTGGAAGATGGCCACGTGCTGCTCCTGCCCGTTCCACAGCGGGGCCGGGGCATGCCGCACAAAGCGTAACGACGGGACTGGAGAGAAGACAGCCATGATGACGGAGCGGGTTCGCGAGGACTTCCCCATCTTGAAGCAGACCGTGTACGGGAAGCCACTCGTCTATCTCGATAGCGCGGCGACCTCGCAGAAGCCGCGGCGGGTCATCGACGCGCTGGGGCGCTACTACCAGGAGTACAACGCCAACATCCACCGCGGCATCTACCGGATTGCCGAAGAAGCCACGATGCGGTACGAGCAGTCGCGCGGGAAGATCGCCGCATTCATCGGTGCGACGCGGCCCGAAGAAGTAGTCTTCACCCGCAGCACGACCGAAGCCATTAACCTGGTGGCCTACGCCTGGGGCCGGGCCAACATCCGCGCCGGCGACGAGATCATCCTCACCGAGATGGAGCATCACAGCAACCTCGTCCCCTGGCAGCTGCTGGCGGCAGAAAAGCAGGCCAAGCTGAGATTCATCCCGTTCGACGGCCAGGGGATCCTGCAGCTGGACGAGTACCAGCGCCTGCTGTCGGAGCGCACGAAGCTGGTGGCGGTCACGCATCAGTCCAACGTGCTGGGGACGATCAACCCCATCAAAGAGATCGCGATGACCGCGCACGCCGCCGGCGCGACCGTCCTCGTCGACGCCGCGCAGAGCGTCCCGCACATGCCGGTCAGCGTGAGCGACCTGGGTGCAGACTTTGTCGCCTTCTCCGGCCACAAGATGTGCGGCCCCACTGGGGCCGGTGTGTTGTGGGCGCGCTATGACCTGCTGGACGCCATGCCTCCGTTCCACGGCGGTGGAGAGATGATCATGCTCGTGCAGTTGGAATCATCCACATATAAGGACCCGCCGCACAAGTTCGAGGCGGGGACCCCGAGCATTGCGGACTGCATCGTGCTGGGAGAGGCCGTAGACTACCTGCAGGGAATCGGCATGGCGGCGATCCGGGCCCATGAACAGCGCCTGACCGACTACACCCTGCGGCGGCTCGCCGAGGTGGAGGGCGTGACGCTCTTTGGGCCGAGGCAGCTGGCCCGCCGGGGCGGGGTGGTGGCCTTCGCGACAGACGTGGCGCACCCGCACGATGTGGCGCAGGTGCTGGACCAGGAAGGCATCGCCGTGCGGGCCGGCCACCACTGCGCGCAGCCCCTGCATCGACGGCTGGGTGTCGCGGCCACGACGCGGGCCAGCCTGTACCTGTACAATAATGAGAGTGACATCGACGCCCTGGTGCGTGGACTTCACGTGGCGCGCAAACTATTTTCGCCCAGGCCGGCGCCGGTCCAACGCTAAGTCTACCCGGTCTTCCCGGTCTACCCGGTCTTCCCAGTCTACTGCCTAGTCTATTTTGACGAGCCGTGAATGGCGGGGTAGACTGAGAAGACTGGGTAGACTGAGAAGACTGGGGAGACCGTGATGGCGCTTGACGATCTGTACCGCGAAGTGATCCTCGATCATTACACCCGCCCCCGGAACAAGGGCACCATTGACGGCGCCGACATCACGGTGGAAGGCGCCAACCCGCTGTGTGGGGACGAACTCTCTGTCTACGTGAAGCTCACCGGCGGCAGGATCTCCGACGTGCGTTTCGTCGGGCGGGGGTGTTCTATCAGCCAGGCGTCGGCCTCGATGATGACCGACCAGATCAAGGGCAAGACGCTGCGCGAGGCCAGAGCCCTGGTCGGGCAGTTCAAGGCGATGATGCATGGGGAGGATGTTCCGGAAGAGGAGCTGGGCGACCTGATGGCGTTGCAGGGCGTGCGCAAATTCCCGGTGCGCATCAAGTGTGCGACGCTGGCCTGGGTGGCCCTGGATCAGGGGGTAGAGGAATTCGAGTCGGCTCGCGGCAAGGTGGAGGCGAAAGCGACAAGCGAGGTTGAGTGAGGACTCGATGACACGACCAGAGTTCTGGCGCGAACTCGCGGCGCAGTTGCGTGTGGACAGTATCCGGGCCACCACGGAGGCGGGCTCCGGCCATCCCACCTCGTCGATGTCGGCCGCCGACCTGATGGCGGTCTTGCTGGCCGATCACCTGCGTTACGACTTCGCCAATCCCAAGAATCCTGGTAACGATCACCTGGTGTTCTCGAAAGGGCATGCCTCGCCGCTCCTCTACGCGATATTCAAGGCCGCCGGCGCGATTACCGATGTAGAGATGATGACCCTGCGCAAGTTCGGCAGCCGGCTCGAGGGGCATCCCACCCCGGTCTTGCCGTGGGTGGACGTGGCCACGGGGTCGCTCGGGCAAGGGCTGGCCATCGGCGTGGGAATCGCGCTGGCCGGTAAGTATCTGGATAAGCTTCCCTATCGTGTGTGGGTGCTCTCCGGCGATAGCGAGATGGCCGAAGGGTCGGTGTGGGAGGCGGTCCAGCACGCCGCGCACTACAAGCTCGCGAACCTGATCTGCATCGTGGACGTGAACCGTCTGGGCCAGCGAGGCGAAACGATGCTGGGATGGAACACCCGCGCCTACGCACAGCAGGCGCAGGCCTTTGGGTGGCGGACACTCGAGATCGACGGCCACAACCTGGAGGAGATCGAGGGGGCGTATGCGCAGGCGGAAGGACCGTCCGGCGTCCCGACGATGATCGTCGCCCGGACCGTCAAGGGCAAGGGCAGCAGCCTGGTCGAGAACAAGGAAGGCTGGCACGGCAAGGCCATGTCCAAAGAGCAGGCCGGCCAGGCCATCGCGGAGCTCGGCGGTGAGCGGCACCTGACTGTGCAGGTCCGCAGCCCCGACACGGCCCGGACGGCGCGCCCGGCCGCACAGCCGGTGCAGGTGCCCGTCTACCGTGTCGGAGAGAGCGTGGCCACCCGCCGCGCCTACGGTGATGCGCTCAAAGCACTGGGCGCCGCCCGCCCGGATGTGGTCGCGCTGGACGGCGAAGTGAGCAACTCCACCTACGCCGAAGATTTCGGCCGTGCCTTTCCCGATCGCTACTTCGAAATGTACATCGCGGAGCAGCAGATGGTCGCCTCTGCGGTCGGCCTGCAGGTGCGGGGGTATGCGCCGTTTGCCTCCACATTTGCGGCGTTCCATACCAGGGCGTACGACTTCATCCGGATGGCGGCGGTGTCACGGGCCAACGTCAAGCTGGTCGGCTCCCACGCCGGCGTGTCCATCGGCTGGGATGGTCCTTCCCAAATGGGGCTGGAAGACATCGCCATGATGCGCGCCGTTGGCGGGAGCACCGTGCTGTACCCATGTGACGCGAATCAGACCGCGCAGCTGGTCGTGCAGATGGTCGATCGCGCCGGCGTCGTCTTCCTGCGGATCACGCGCGAGAAGACGCCGGTCCTGTATCCGCCCGAGCAGCGTTTTCCCATTGGCGGCAGCGTAGTGCTGGCTCGGTCGGAGGGGGACATGGCCACCATCGTGGCCGCCGGCATCACGGTGCACGAAGCGCTGCAGGCGCGGCAGGCGCTGGCCGCTGGGGGCCTCGCCGTGCGGGTGATCGATGCGTATTCCGTCAAGCCGATTGACGCGGTGACGCTGCGCCAGGCCGCCCGCGAGACGGGAGCGATTGTCACCGTCGAGGATCACTGGCCCGAGGGCGGATTGGGAGAGGCGGTCCTGGCTGCGCTGGCCGGGCTGGAGCCGTTCCCCCGCGTGCACATCCTGGCCGTGCGGGCGATGCCCGGTTCGGGCGCGCCGGACGAACTCCTCGACGCCGCAGGGATCAGCGCCCGGCACATCGCCGGGGCCGTCCGCACTCTGACTGCAAAAGCCGGCCCGGCCCCGGTGGCGCGCTGAACCCTACCTCATAGTGCCGGTCTTGACCAGGCCGATCCGGTTACCTTCGGGGTCGGCGAAAATCGCAAGCGCCGGTCCCCCCGGTACCTCGCTGGCAGGCAACACCGTCTTCCCTCCGAGCCGCTCAGCCGTCCGGAGGTATTCGTCCAGGTCCTCCACCTCAACGTAGAAGGTAACCCCGCCCGGGCTGCCCTCCTGGGCGGCCGAGATGCCCCCGTTGATGCCCTTGGCGCCGGTGTTCACCATCCCGTACTGCATCGGGTTGTTCGCGTCGACGTTCCAGTCGAAGAGATCCGCATAGAATTTCTGCAATCGCCTTCCGTCCTTGCCCGTGACTTCGAAGTGCACGACAGGCTTGCCCATTCCAACCACCTCCGTGATAGGATGAACTCCTTCCTCACATCTTGCCTGCTTCCTGGTTCGGATCCGGCCCCGGGTCGCCGCCTGAAGCAGTTATCGCCAGCCGGTTCAGATACAACTCCCAGCCTTGCATGTGTTTGGTGCGCGCTTCCTCGGGCAGGTCCCGGTGCACCAGACGCACGATCGTCCCGTCACCATCGGGGGTGAGCGTGATCTCGACGGTGCTCGAGCCCGGCGGCACGGGACTGGTACCCTCCTTGCCCCCCTCCCAGCCCCAGGTGAAGACCACTCGGCGAAAGGGCACCACTTCGACGTAGGTCCCGCGGGCAATGTCGCGGCTGTTGAACTCTACACGGTAGACCCCGCCGGGTCGCGGATCCAGCGTGGCCGCCGCGCCCTTCCACCGCACGTACTTGGCCGGATCGGTGAGCAAGGCAAAGATAGTTTCCGGCCTCGCCCCCACGCGCACCTCACGCCTGATGGCGCTGCGTTCCTCGACCGTCATCTGCGGATCCCTCCTCACTGAGTCTGGTTTCGTTTACCGCCGGCGGCGATTCCGCTTCCGGCGTTCCTCAGCTTCCGCTTCCTGCTTCAGATGTTGCAGGCCCTCGTCCCAGAATGCCCCCAGGAACCGCCGCACTTCGGCAACGGTGTCGGGCCTGGCGCGATAGAGGCGGCGCGTACCATCCCGGCGTTCGCTCACCAGCCCTGCCTCCTTGAGCACCCGCAAGTGCTGCGAAATCGCAGGACGCGTAACCGCAAAGTGCGAAGCGATTCGTCCAGCCGGCAGTTCCCGGGTCCAGATCAGGCGCAGGATTTCGCGCCGGCGCGGCTCGGCGATCGCTTTCACCGCAGGTTCCATGGCCGTTATTTAATCATAGACTTACGTAAGTGTCAACTAACAGAATGGACGCGATGCCCCGCTCCTGGCGAAGAGATTGAGATTTGACGTAGATTTTTCCTGACCGTATCATCAAAGTGAGAGCCCGGAGGCGGACGGCGACGACCTCGGGCAGGACATCACCGCTGCGCCGCCGTACCAACAGGCGAGCCGGCGCTGTGTATGAGGAGGCATGACGCGTGCCCACCGAGCCCCAATACGTCCCCCGCAGCCAGGTGCTGCCACTCGACAAGGCGCTGGAGGTCATCGACGCGCTGCCGGGCGGGGGTGTGATTCTCACCAAGGTCGAGGAAGTCCTGAACTGGGGGCGGGCCGCTTCGATATGGCCGCTCACCTTCGGACTGGCCTGCTGTGCCATCGAAATGATGCAGGCCTATGCGACCCGCTTCGACATGGATCGGATGGGCATCATCCCCCGGGCCACTCCCCGGCAGGCCGACTGCATCATCGTGGCCGGACGGGCCACGATCAAGATCGCGCCGATTGTGCGCCGCCTGTGGGAGCAGATGCCCGAGCCAAAGTACGTGATTTCCATGGGTTCGTGCGCGACCTGTGGGGGGCCGTTCTATTACGATAACTACTCGATCCTGAAGGGCATCGACCAGGTGATCCCGGTGGACGTCTACGTGCCGGGGTGCCCGCCGCGGCCGGAGGCGCTGATCGAGGGCTTCCTGAAGCTCCAGGACAAGATCAAGAAGGAACCGTTCCTGCGCCGGCGGATCGCCAGAGCCGCTGCCGCGGCCACACAGGCGTAGCCGACAGTGGAGGATGCACACTCGTGGCATTGAGAACTGAAGAGCTCATGCTGAACATGGGACCCCAGCATCCCAGCACCCACGGGGTGTTGCGCATGGTGGTCACCCTCGACGGGGAGAACGTCGTGGACGTACAGCCAGACATCGGCTACCTGCACTCCTCCGTCGAGAAGATGATGGAGAACCGCACCTACCTCCAAAATATCGCGCTGGTCGATCGCGGGATGGATTACCTCTCGGCGATGGCCAACGAGGAGGTGTGGGTCCTGGCCTGCGAACGGCTGGGCAAGATCGAGGTGCCTGAGCGCGCCCGGTACATCCGCACGATCATGCTGGAGCTGCAGCGGATCAGCAGCCACCTGATCTGGCTGGGGACGTTCGGCATCGATCTGGGCGCGTTCACCGCCTTCCTGTGGGCGATGCGCGAGCGCGAGCGTATCATGGATTTGTTTGAATCGGCGACCGGCGGCCGGCTGCACCACGTGTACTTCCGCATCGGCGGGGTGTTCGAGGACCTCCCCGAGGGATGGACCGACCGCTGTGAGGAGTTTTGCGACTACTTCCTGGACCGGCTGCCGGAATATGATGAACTGCTCACCGGGAATCCGATCTTCCTGGCCCGTACGCAGGGCGTGGGAGTGCTTCCCCTGGATACGGCGATCGCCATGGGTGCCTCAGGCCCGGTGGCCCGCGCGTCGGGCCTCGCCTATGACGTCCGCAAGGCACATCCCTATGAGGTCTACGAGCGGGTGGAGTTCGACATCCCGGTGCGCTCCGAGGGTGACTGTTACGCTCGGTATCTGGTACGGCTGGAGGAGATGCGGCAGAGCGTGCGCATCATCCGGCAGTGCCTGGAGCGCCTGCCGGCGGGGGAGATCCGCTCCAAGGTGGCCGTCACGCTGCGGCTGCCCAAGGGCGAGGTGTACGCTCGCACGGAGTCTCCCCGCGGGGACCTGGGCATCTACCTGGTCAGCGACGGCGCCGACAGGCCGTACCGCGTGAAGATCCGCGCACCAGCATTCTCCAATCTGTACGCGCTGACCGAGATGATGCGTGGGTGGAAGGTCGCCGATGTGATCGCCATCCTGGGCAGCATCGATATCGTGCTGTCCGACGTCGACCGATGAGCGCCCAGATGATGCCCCACTCCGACGGCAGGCGATCGCGGATGGTCCGGATCGTGGCGGGAATGGTGGGGCTGGTCGTCGGTCTCAAATCCACCCTGCGGGCGATGTTCGAGCCCAAGGTCACGGTCTCGTACCCGCTGCAGAAGCTGAACGTGTCACCGCGCTGGCATGGCCTGCTGGCGCTGCCGATCGACCCCGAGACCGACAACGACAAGTGCATTATCTGTTTCCAGTGTGAGCGGGTCTGCCCCGATCGGTGCATTCATATCGAGGCGACCGGGAAGGCCAAGGACCGCCTGCTGACGCGCTTCGATATCGAGATGGACAAGTGCTGCTATTGCGGGCTGTGCGTGGAGGTCTGCCCGACGGAGGCCATTGTCTTCGTCCCGCACTACGAGGCCAGTACCTACAACCGGGCCAACCTGCTCTACGACCTGGACGACCTCCACCGCGCCGCGCCCAAGGAACCCATTGCCACCGGCGTCGTGAAAGTGAGGCAATGAAACGATGTGCGAGGTGAACGTCGCAAGACCCGGGGGGCGTAGATGAGTTGGGCGCTGGCGGAAAAGCTGAAGGCCGCTTTCCCCGACGTGGAACTCTTCCCGCGGGCGGGCACGGAACCCGCAGGGACCAGGGACCAGGGACCGGGGACCGGCTCCGGTGAGCAGGTTACGGCGGCGCCTGAGAGTACGCCGGCCGCGCCGCGCCGTCCCGCACACGAGGTGCCGCCGCAGTACCTGACCCCAGGCGTCTACGTGCCGCGGGAGAAGCTGCTGCCCGTGTGCACGACGCTCGCCGGGGATCCCGAGTTTGGGCTGACGTACCTCTCATTCGTCAGCGCCGTTGACTGGCCGGACCGCAACGAGCTGGAAGTGCTCTACCATCTGTACTCGCACCAGACGCGACAGGAACTTGCTCTCAAGGTGCGCATCCCGCGCGACGATGCCCACATTCCCTCGGTCAGCGGGGTGTGGGATGGCGCGAACTGGCACGAGCGCGAAGCCTACGACCTGCTGGGGATCACCTTCGACGGGCACCCCAACCTACGCCGCATCATGATGACCGACGATTGGGTCGGGCATCCCCTCCGCAAGGACTACGTCTACCAGGACCCGCCGTGGCTGGTGGAGGTCGCCAAAGAGCGACAGAAGGATGCCGAAGGCCTCGGGCTGGGAGAGCGGGTCTAACCCCCAGCGAGTCGGCGAGCCGGAAGGGCGAGTCGGCAGGGGAGCGAGGACGGTGCTCCCTTGCTTCGGTTTACGGGACTTTTACACAACCTTCGTAGCATGGTGAGGGGCAGGAGGAGGATCACATGAAGGAACGCACGACGCGCCAGGACGGGAAAGACCGATTGCCCCCGGGGCAGTATCTGACCGAAAAGTGGCCGGTGCTTCATGCCGGCAGCATTCCTCGGTTCGATCCCGGACAGTGGGATTTCAAGATCTGGGGGTTGGTGGAAGAGCCGGTGCGTCTGACCTACCAGGAGTTCGTCGGGCTCCCGAAGACCACCCTGCGGTCTGACATCCACTGCGTGACCGCGTGGAGCAAGCTGGACGTCAACTTCGAAGGCGTCCCGGCCAAAGCGGTGCTGGCGCTGGCGAAGCCGAAGCCGGACGCAAAGTTTGTCATGGTGCACGCCGAGCAGGGCTACGAGGCCAATCTCCCGCTGGAGTATTTGCTGGCCGATGACGCGCTGTTCGCCTACCGGGCCGACGGGCGGGACCTGACACCCGAGCATGGCTGGCCGCTGCGCCTGGTGGTGCCCCGCCTGTATTTCTGGAAGAGCGCGAAGTGGGTCCGCGGCGTGGAACTGCTGGCGAAAGACCGGCGCGGCTTCTGGGAGCGCAACGGCTACCATAATCATGCCGACCCGTGGAAGGAGGAACGCTACTCCTCCCCCTGGGAGTAGCGCGGACGTGCCCAGCCGGTCGGATCACAATGGACGCGCACTGACCCGGCGTGAACTCCTGCGGCGGTCGGCGGTCATCGCCGCGGGCGCGCTCGCAGGCCCGGCGCTGGCTCAGTGGCTGCCTGCCGGAGGGGAGCGGCGTTTCGCCGAGACGCAGGGCGTGGACGTGCGCGGGCTCCCGGCGGAGATCACCCCCAACACCGACTTCTACATCGTCAGCAAGAACCCGCCCGGGTTCGACCCAGACCTGGACTCGGCGCTCTGGCGATTGGAGGTCGCCGGCCGCACACAGCCCCTGCGGCTCACGTACCGCGAGCTCGTCGCGCTGCCATCGGTGCAGCGGTACCATACGTTGGAGTGCATCAGCAACGAAGTCGGTGGGAATCTCATCAGCAACGCGAAGTGGCGAGGCGTGCCCCTGCGCGCGATTCTGGAGATGGCCGGGGCAGACACCAGCACCAGGAAGCTGGCGTTCCGCTGCGCGGACGGCTACAGCACGGCGATCCTGATGAGCGACGCCCTGCAGCCGGATACGCTGCTGGCCTACGAGATGAACGGTGAGCGACTTCCGTCCAAGCATGGGTTTCCCGCACGGCTGCTGGTCGGCGGGTTGTACGGCATGAAGAATCCAAAGTGGATTACACGCATCGAGCCCGTCGACCACTTCCTCGGGTACTGGGAGCAGCGGAGCTGGAGCGATGAGGCTGTGGTGAAGACAATGTCCAAGTTCACCACCCCGAACTCCGGAGCGATCCTCCCCACGGGCCGGCCCACGCAGCTGGGCGGTGTGGCATATGCAGGCAAGCGCGGAGTCCGCGCGGTCGAGTATTCCGTCGATGACGGCCGCACCTGGCTGCCGGCCGCGATCGGGTCCGTGCTCGGCCCTCACACCTGGGTGCTGTGGGCCGTGGAGTGGGCGCCGCCGGGACCGGGGTCGTATCTGCTGCGGGTACGGGCCCAGGACGGCACTGGAGAGTGGCAGACGCCGGATGAAGCCCCCACGCTGCCGGACGGCGCGTCGGGGCTGCACCGCGTTCGCGTGTACGCCCGTGCGTAGTCAGGCGGTATACTCGTCATGACGATGTCTTCCACGCGGTCAGGGTTTTGGGCCGGCCTGGCGGCCGGACTCCTCGTGGCGATTGCCATGTACTTCGGCTGGTTTACGCATCATATCCCTGTGGTGGCCCTCGCGCTGTGGGAACGGCAGATGCGGCTTATTCCGTTGCAGGTGTTCTCGTTCCTGATCGTGCGCCTCAAGTTCGCCGCCAAGCCCGCGGCGTTTTGGGGCATGCTGGCCGGGCTGGTCGTGCTGTTGGGGTTGATCGGAGCCGGGGTCGCCCGGTGGGCCGGGTGGAAGCCCGGGCGGCTCCTGGTGGGTGCATGGGTCGTCGTCACCGGGCTGCTGGCCGTTCTGGCGTTTGGTCCCGCGTCACGTTATCTCGCGGAACGGCTGGCCGCCGAAGGCATGGCTGCGAATCCCTACACGGTGCCGCTGGCGCTGGCCGCCTACGGCGTGTTGTTTGCCGGGTTCTATACCGTGCTGATGGTCGCGCTGTCGCGCCGGCCCGCGGCGGGAGCGCCCCCATCCGGGGGAGTGACCCGTCGCGAACTCCTCTCTCGGGCCGTGACCGTGCTGATCGCTTCGGCCGCCGGCGGCGCCGCGGCTCAGTGGCTGCAGATCGCACTCCGCCGCGCCACAGTCGCAGCGCAGAGTCTGTTCGCGCGCGTCCAGGGGCTTCCGGCGGAGATCACGCCGAACGACCGGTTCTACGTCGTCAGCAAGAATCCACCCGGGTTTGATCCCGTTGTCGAGGTGGCGAAATGGTCGCTGGACATCGGCGGCCTGGTCAGTAAGCCCGTGCGGTTCAGCTTCGAGGATCTCCGGGCGATGCCGGCGATCGAACAGGTGCAGACGCTGGAGTGCATCAGCAACGAGGTGGGCGGCGACCTGATCAGCAACGCGAAGTGGAAGGGCGTGCAGTTACGTGACGTCCTCATGCGCGCTGGAGGCCCCGCCGCCACAGCGGTCAAAGTAGCGTTCCGGTGTGCGGACGGATACTCCGAGGCGATTCCCGTCGCCGACGCCATGCATCCCACCACGCTCCTCGCCTACGAGATGAACGGCGAGCCGTTGCCGGCCAAGCACGGCTTTCCGGTTCGCCTGCTGGTCCCCGGGTTGTTTGGGATGAAGAATCCCAAATGGATTACCAAGATCGAGGTCGTCAACTACGACTTCCGCGGATACTGGGAGGCGTCGGGGTGGAGCGACGAAGCCGTCGTGAAAACGATGTCGGAGTTTACCGTCGCGCCGCGCTCCGGGACTGTCGGTGAGATCGGACTGGGTGGTGCGGCGTACGGCGGCGATCGCGGCATCAAGGCCGTCGAATACAGCACCGACGGCGGGGGGACGTGGCGGCCGGCAGAGGTCAAGCCACCACTGGGGCCGTTCACCTGGGTGTTGTGGGCGGCGCTCTGGACGCCCACCGCGCCCGGCGAGTACACCTTGAAAGTCCGCGCCCGGGACGGACTTGGTGTCGTGCAGACGGCCCGGGAGGTTCCCACGCTCCCGGATGGTGCGTCGGGATACCACACGGTCCGTATCCGCGTCAGAAAATAGCCTGTCGGCAGGCACAACCGCTTTGCTTGACGCGTCTGGCGCCGGACCCTATAGTGGGGAACGGGACCCGGTGCCGATGCGGCCCATCCGCTACTTTTCCCTCGATGAAGCCAACCGGACGCTATTGCAGGTAGCGCCGCTGCTGGCCCGCCTCAAAGAGCTACACGCCTCTGGCATCCCGTTAAAGGAACGCCTGGACATTCTCTGGCAGCGCCTGGAAACTGGGAATCGCGTGCTCGACGAGATCGGAGCGCGCCAGCAAGAGCTGGATGCCCAGGCGCAGGAAGTCGCAGAGATTCTGCGACGCCTCGACGAGATCGGCTGCGTGGTGCGGGACGCGCAGACAGGGCTCGTGGACTTCCCGGCGCAATTCCGTGGGACAGGGTACTTCCTGTGCTGGCGCCTGGGGGAAGATGCCGTGCACTACTGGCATGGGGCGCAGGAGGGTTTTGCCGGGCGGAAACCGCTCAGCACAATGCCCGGGCACCTGATTCACTAGACGCACGGAGGACATCCCAGCGATGCCTGACGCGTACGACCTCATCGTCATCGGCAGTGGCCCGGGCGGGTATGTCGGGGCGATCCGGGCCGCCCAGCTCGGGCTGAGGGTCGCGCTGGTAGAGCGAGAGAAGGTCGGCGGAACCTGCCTGCACATCGGCTGCATCCCCACAAAGGCCATGTTGCACACCGCCGAGCTCCTCGAACACCTGAAAGACCCCCGGGAACTGGGGCTGACTGTCGACAGCGTCGCCGTCGATCTGCTCGCTGTGCAGCGTCGCAAGACCCGCGTCGTCGATCAACTCCACAAGGGCGTCCAGTCGCTGATGCGCAAGAACAAAATCGACGTCTTCATCGGCGAAGGGCGCTTTCTCAGCGCCGCCAAGATCGGCGTCGCGCTGGCCGATGGGTCAGAGACCGAACTTGCCGCCAGGCACGTCCTCATCGCGACCGGCTCAGCGCCGCGCTCCGTGCCCGGCATCGTGTTCGATCACACCCGCATCATTGACAGCACCGACGCCCTGAACTTAGAAGCGGTGCCGCGGTCCATCGCCATTCTCGGCGCCGGCCCCGTGGGGGTGGAGTTTGCCAGCCTGTTTCGCGCCTTCGGCAGCGAGGTCACGGTCATCGAACTGCTGCCGACGCTCGTGCCGCTGGAGGACGAGGAGATCGGTCAAGCGCTGGAGCGGGCGTTCTCGAGGCGGGGCATCAAAGTGGTCACGCAGGCCACGGCCAAGGCGGCTGAAATCGGGAACAACAGGGTGAAAATCACCGTGGGGCGCGGTGATCAGACCTCGGCCCTGGAGGCCGACTACCTGCTGGTTGCGGTCGGCCGCGCGCCGGTGACCGAGGGACTGGCGGTGGCGGAGGCGGGTATCGCGCTCGAGAAGGGTGCGGTCAAAGTGGACGGACAGTTCCGCACAACGGCAGCCCACGCCTATGCCATCGGGGACGTCCTTACAGGACAGGCCCCGTTCCGCCTGGCCCATGTCGCCAGCGATGAGGCGATTGCGGCCGTCGAGACCATGGCCGGCCAGCGAACGCATGCGCTCAACTACGATGCGGTGCCGCGGCCCACGTTCTGTATTCCGCAGGTGGCCACCGTGGGGCTCACCGAGCGGCAGGCCAAAGAACGCGGGCATGACGTGAAGGTGGGGCGGTTCAGTTTCCAGGCGAACAGCAAGGCGACCATCGAAGGGACGCGTGAAGGTTTTGTCAAGGTTGTCACCGATACGAAGATCGGCGAACTCCTGGGCATCCACATGATCGGGCCCGGCGTGACCGAGCTGCTGGCCGAAGGTGTTGCCGCCAAGTACCTGGAGGCGACGGTGACAGAACTCGGCGCGGCGGTCCACTCGCACCCCACGTTGTCGGAGGCGCTCAAGGAGGCGGCACTCGACGCGATGGGAAGGGTCATCCACATGTGATAAACACGTCGTCGCGTCTCTCGCGTCTTCTTGCGTCCGTTGCGGTAAAAGGCCACACGGAGACGCAATGGACGCGATAGACGCAATGGACGCACGGACGCGCAAGGGGAAGGGGGCGGCGTGGTGAGCGCTGAGGCCAACACTACAGTGGAAGCCCGGCACCGGGCGCTGGGACTGTCCGACCAGGACGTCCTGGAGATGTACTACTACATCGCCCTGGCCCGCGGGCTGGACGACCGGATGTGGGTCCTGCAGCGTGCCGGCAAGGCGATGTTCGTGATCTCCGGCCCGGGGCACGAAGGCTGCCAGGTCGCCGCGATGTGGCCGATGGACAAGAAGCAAGACTGGTTCGTCCCCTTCTACCGCTCGGTGGCCGCCTGTCTGGTCAAGGGTATGACGGTGACAGACATGCTGCTGGGGCTGTTTGCCCGCGCGACCGATCCCAGCAGCGGCGGCCGGCAGATGCCCGGGCACTACGGCCACCCGAGGTTTAAGATCCTTTCCACGAGCAGCCCCGTTGGAACGCAATACCCGCATGCGGTGGGGATTGCCTACGCGAGCAAGCTCCGCCGGACCGGTGAGATCACCATGGTCAGCATCGGCGAGGGCGGCACCAGCCAGGGGGACTGGCACGAGGCGTTGAACTTTGCCGCCATTCACAAATGCCCTGTGCTCCTCATCGTCGAGAACAACGAACTGGCGATCTCGGTTCCTCTGCGCAAGCAGATGGCGGTCCCCAGCGTGGCCGTCCGGGCCGCCGGGTACGGCATGCCGGGCGTGACCGCGGACGGGAGTGATGTGTTGGAGTGTTACCGCGTGGCCAAGGAGGCTTACGATCGCGCCAGGCGCGGCGAGGGTCCGACGTTGATCGAATACCGCGTTCCCCGCCTTGGATCGCACAGCAGTGATGATCAGCAGGAGCGGTACCGCTCTCGCGAGGAGCTGGAACAGGTCCGCAAGCGCGATCCCCTCCTGACGTTCCGCGCCTACCTGGAGCGCGTCGGCCTGCTGAACGAGAGCACGCTCAAAGACATTGCGGAGCGTATCCGGCGGGATATTGACACGGCCACCGACGAAGCCGACCGCGCGCCTCTGCCACAACCGGACACCGCGAGGCGGCACCTGTTCTTCGAGGAGTAGAGAGCCCCATGGCCGAGATCCGGTACATCGATGCGATCAATCAGGCCCACCACGAGGAGATGGCGCAGGATGCGCGCGTGCTCGTCCTCGGAGAAGACGTCGGCCGCAAGGGCGGCGTGTTTGGCGCGACGATGGGGCTGGTCGAAAAGTTCGGGGAGGATCGGGTCATCGACACGCCCCTGGCCGAGTCGTCGATCGCCGGCGTGGCGATTGGGATGGCGTGCAACGGGCTACTGCCGATCGCGGAGTTTCAGTTTGCCGATTTCATTCACCCCGCCTTCAACCAGATCGTGAGCGAGGCCGCGCGGATGCGGTACCGTTCCAATGGCGTGTATGGCTGCCCGGTGGTGTTCCGGGCGCCGTACGGCGGGTCGCACGGCACCGCGTTGTACCACTCTCAATCGATCGAGGCCTTTTACGCGCATGTCCCGGGTCTGAAGGTCGTGGCGCCCTCCACTCCGTACGATGCCAAGGGGATGCTCAAGGCGGCCATCCGCGATCCCGACCCTGTGTTGTTCC
The DNA here is from genome assembly GCA_005882335.1 of Candidatus Segetimicrobium genomatis. Taxonomy (GTDB): domain Bacteria; phylum Sysuimicrobiota; class Sysuimicrobiia; order Sysuimicrobiales; family Kaftiobacteriaceae; genus Telluricultor. The sequence goes on along the minus strand of VBAP01000008.1, from coordinate 1,710 downwards.
TGGAGCATAAGCGCATGTACCGGATCGTGCGCGGCGAAGTGCCCGACGGTGACTACACGGTGCCGATCGGCCCTGCTGTGGTCCGCCGGCCGGGCAGGGATCTGTCACTCTTCGCGTATGGCTGGATGCTGAGCGAGTCGTTGGCGGCGGCCGAGGAGATGGCCAGGGAGGGCATCGAGGTGGAGGTCGTGGATATCCGCACGCTGGCACCGCTGGACACCGCCACCATCTTGAAATCCGTCGCCAAGACCAACCGCGCGCTGATTGTGTACGAGGATAACCAGTTCCTGGGCTATGGCGCGGAGATCGCCGCGCGCATCGCCGAAGAGGCGTTCTTCGATCTGGATGCCCCGGTGATGCGGCTGGCCGGACCGGATGTCCCCGGCATCCCGTTTGCGAAGCCTCTTGAAGAATGGTTTTCCATCAGCCGGGGCAAGATCGCCGCGTCGATCCGCAAACTGGCAGCCTATTGAAACGAATCTGCTCAATCTACGCAATCTACGCGATCCGAAGACGGAAACGTTCGTAATGGAGTATTGAGATTGCGCGATTGCGTCGATCGCGAAGATTGCGTAGATTCACGGAGACCCAATGATGCCTGTCGACGTGACCCTTCCGCAATTGGGCGAGAGTACCTTCGAGGGCACGATTGGAAAGTGGCTCAAGCAGCCGGGGGATCGAGTCGAGCGATTCGAGCCGCTGGTCGAGATCATCACCGACAAGGTGAACGTGGAGATGCCGGCGCCCTACGGGGGTGTGCTGGCCAGGATCTTGATTCCCGAGGGACAGACGGTGCCGGTCGGCACGCCCATCGCGGTCATGGAGACGTCGGACGCCGCCGTCCAGAGCCCTGCGGCGGCTCGGCCCACGCCGGATGCGCCAGGGGTGGGGATGCGCGAGGACCGGACTCACCTCGCCGAAGCGGAGCGGGTGCGGCTCTCTCCAGTGGTCCGCAGGCTGGCGGAGGAGCACGGCCTGCCGCTGGAGGAGGTGGCTCGCCTGCAGGGCAGCGGCGCCGGCGGCCGGGTGACAAAGGAGGACGTCCTGAAGTACGTGGAGAGCCGGCACGGGGCGCCACCGCTGGCACCGACCGCGACTATGCCTCCCAGCAGGCCGGTCGCTCCGAGCCAGCATCCCGGCGACCAGCTGGTCAAGCTGACGCCGTTGCGGCGTTCGATCGCCCAGCGCATGGCGCAGTCCAAGCGAGAGATCCCGCATGCGTATGGCGTCATTGAAGTCGATATGACGGCGCTGGTGCGCTGGCGCGAGGCGCACAAGGACGCATGGCGCAGCCGGGAAGGGGTGAACATCACCTATACGGCATTCTTCGTGCGGGCCGCCGCCGACGCGCTCCGGGCGTTCCCGCTGGTCAACTCCAGCTGGAGCGAAGACGGGATCATCCTGCGCAGCGCCATCGCCATCGGCATCGGCATCGCGCTGGACGATGGGCTCATCGTCGCCGTCATCAAACAGGCTGACCAGAAGCCGCTGGTCGGGATCGCGAAGGAGCTCGAGACACTGGGGCGCAAGGCCCGCGAGGGAACCCTCGCCCTCGACGACGTCTCCGGGGGCACATTTACCATCACCAACCCCGGTGTGTTCGGCTCCATCTGGTCGATGCCGATCATCATCCCGGGCCAGGCGGCGATCCTGGCCACCGACGCGATTGTGAAGCGGCCGGTGGCGCGCGATGACGCCATCGCCCTCCGT
>VBAP01000165.1 GCA_005882335.1 Candidatus Segetimicrobium genomatis | reverse complement strand
GATCTCGCGCTTCGTGCGCTCCAAGGCCTCGCGATGGATCCCGGAATCGCTAACGAGCCGGTCGCGGTCGGCGGTCGCCGAGGCGCGCGCGGTGTCGGCGGACTCGAGCTCGCGGGCGACCCGCGCTTCCAGCTCCGCGGCCTTCTTCGCTTGACGCTCGCGCTCGCCCTCGGCGGCGTGGATGCTCGCGTCTTGCTGCGCGATATCGCGCAGAACGCGATCGACCCGATCGCGTTGCTCCTCCGCCGTGCGGGCGAGCCGTTCGCGCTGCTGAACCGCCGCCCCGATCGTCGCTTCGGTCTGCACCGCCTCGCGCTTGATGCGTTCGAGCCGCTCGCGCTGCTCGCTCGCTTCGCGCTGGAGGCGTTCGTGCTCGGCCGTCGCGCCGGCGATCGCCGTGGCGACCGTCGCCATCTCGCGCCCCGTGCGCTGGCGGATCTCGACGGCGAGCCGTTCGAGTCGTTCGCGCTCCGACATCGCTCGGCGCACCGTTTCTTCGACGGCGTTCAGGTCCGATGTTGCGCGCGCCTGGGACGGCTCCGCGTCGGTCGGCACCGAGAGCGCCGGCTCCGGCTCGGCGTTCGAGGACACGACGTCGACGGTCTTAAGGTCCGACATTCAAACCCTCCATGAGCTGAGGTACCGCGGGACCGAGGATCACGATGAAAAGCGCTGGGAAGATCAGCAACACCATGGGGAACAGCATCTTGATCGGCGCGGTGCGGGCCTGCTCCTCGGCGACCTGGCGGCGGCGAAGACGCAGCTCGTTCGCGAGCTCGCGGAACGCGCGCGCCAGAGGTAGCCCGAGGCCGTCGGCCTGGACGATCGCGTTCGCGAAGCGCGCGGTCTCCGCCAGGGCGGTGCGCCGCGCGAACTCGCGTAGCGCAAGTCGGCGGTCGCGCCCGATGCGAACCTCGACGAGAACGCGCCGCAGCTCGGCGGCGAGCGGCCCGTCGAGTCGCGCCAACACTTGAGCGAGCGCCGCGTCGAACCCGAGCCCGGCATCCGCCGCGAGCGCCAGCAAGTCGAGCGCGTTCGGGAGGCCACTCAGGAGATGACGCCGTTCGCCCGCACGCGCCCGCGACGCCCCGATCCGCGGGACGGCGTAGCCGAGGATCGCTCCCCCGACGGCCCCGAAGAGCAGCGCCCCTGTGCCCGCTGTCAGCGCGGCCGCGGAGCTGCCCGCGACGAGCCCGATCAGCGCGGACCCAGCTGCGAGCGCGGCCCCGCGCGCCGCATCGTCCGCGAGCGTCCGGGGCCAGAGCGCGACCAGCGGGCGTCCGATCGCGAGCGCGAGGCTCGCCGGGAGCGAGGCGAGCGCGCGACGTGGCGCGGCATCGGGACCGCGCGGCTCGGCGACGAAGTCGCGCAAGCGTCGGCGCCGCGCCCGCCCCGGGCCGTCGAGGGTCTCGGCGGCGCCCGCGAAGAGGGCAAGCACGGCGCCGCCCCCGAGCGCGGCGATGACGAGCGGGTCAGACATCGACCGAGCCCAGCTCGCGCATCACGACGAAGCCGGCAAGGACGAGCAGCGCGGCGAGGCCTAGCGCGAGACGCGTCGCCGGATACGCGAACATGACGCCGAAGTAGTCAGGGCTCACGAGGTAAAGGGCGAGCGCGACCACGATCGGCAGGCCGGCCAGCACGTACGCCGAATAGCGCTGCTGGCTCGTGAGCACGCGAACGTCGCGGTGGATCCGGCCGCGCTCGCGCAGCGCCTCGGCGATCGAGTCGAGCACGCGCGCGAGGTTCCCGCCGACCTGGGCATGAAGGCTCATTGCGGCGGCGAGGAGCGCGAGATCGTCGGACGGACGCCGCAGGAGCAGGTCGTCCAGCGCGGCATCGAGCGTCACGCCGAGCCCGAGCGCGCGGTCGACCGGTCGGAACTCTCCGGTGGTCGGCTCCGGTGATTCGCGAACGACCTGCGAGACCGCCTGCTTCAGAGTGAGCCCGCCGCGGATCGCGTTCGCGAGCGTCGCCACGGTGTCGGGGAGCTGCTCGGCGAAGCGCGCCGCGATCGCGGAAGCGCGCCGGCGCAGCCAGAGGATTGGGACGGAGGCCCCGATCGTGGCGGCGACGAGCCCGGTGGCCGGGTGCGCGTGCCCCGCGACCGCGAAGACGAGCGCCACCATCCCGGTCGCGAACAGGAGCATCAAGAGCGCGAGCTCGGCGGCGCTGAGATCGACCTTCGCTCTCCGGGCCTGGCGCTCGAGCCATCCGCCGATCCCCTCGCCGGCCCGGCCACGCCTCGCGACGCCGTCCTGTGCGGTCGACGCGGCGTCGGCCACGAATTCCCGCAGCCGCCGCCCCTCGTCGCGCCGACGACGGTACGAGGGGAGCCACGCCGCGAGGACGAGCGAAAGGATCGAGCAGCCACCGAGCAGCCCGATGAGGAGGGGATCGTTCATGCGCGGAGCTCGAGCCCGCGCGCACGCAGCTCGTCCGTGAACGCCGGTATGTGCGCGGTCCGGCGCAGCGCCTCGCCGTCGCGCGCGAAGATCGGCCAGACCTCGAGCGTGCCGTCGCGGACTTTTCCCACTTCGCTGATCTCGGAGATACGCCGCGCGCCATCCTTCGTGCGCTCGACGAACACCACCACGTCGATCGCGGCGGCGATCTGCGTTCGGACCGCGCCGAGCGGGAGCGCGACGTCGCCCATGAGGGCCATCGTCTCTATCCGAACGAGCGCGTCGACCGCGTTGTTGCTGTGGACCGTCGTGAGGGAGCCCTCATGGCCCGTGTTGAGCGCCTGCAGCATGTCGAGCGTCTCCGCACCGCGACACTCGCCGATGACGAGACGATCCGGCCGCATGCGCAGGGCGTTCCGCAGCAGGTCACGGATCGTCACCTGGCCGGTCCCTTCGGTGTTCGCCGGTCGCGCCTCGAGGGGGAGGACGTGACGCTGCCGCAGCCGCAGCTCCGCCGCGTCCTCGATGGTGATGATCCGCTCGCCCGGCGAAATGAAGGACGAGAGGACGTTGAGGAGCGTGGTCTTCCCTGTCCCGCTCGCGCCGGCGACGACGACGTTGAGGCGCCCGAGGACGCAGTCGCGCAGGAACGCCAGCGCTTCGGCACTTCCGGATGGTGAGCACAGGGCCGGCAAGCGAGAGGGGCGGGATGATGGCGTTCACGCGCGAGCCGTCGGGAAGGCGTGCGTCCACCATCGGCGACGATTCATCGCAGCGCCGGCCGACGGCCGCGACGATGCGCTGGATGAGTCGGAGGACGTGATCGCCGTCGGCGAACGCGATGTCCGTGAGATAGAGCCGGCCGTCCCGTTCCACCCACACGTCACGCGGCCCGTTCACCATGATCTCGGTCACGGTCTCGTCACGGAGGAGGTCGTCGATCGGCCCGTACCCTGCGGTCTCGGCGAAGACGGCCTCCTGCAGTCGGATGCGGTCGGCGCGGCTGAGAAGGAGTCGCTCCTCGTCGAGCGCCGCGGGGACATGCTCCGAGAGCAGAAGACGGATCGCCTCCGGCCCAGCGGCCTCGAGGCGCGCACCGATGATCGCGGCTACTCGAGCGTGAATGCGCGTGACGAGCTCGACCTCCTCGCGGTCTCGCAGCCGGCTCAGTCGGACCGTGCTCGGAGCGTCGGGCTCGAGGGCGAGGCTCACCCGGTCAGGTTCCGTTCGACGTGACCAGCCGCGCGAGATCGCGGAAGCGGCCGGCGCTCTTCAGCCCGGCGCGACGGTCGAGGACCGACACGCCGGTGTTGAGGGCCCGCGTCATCGCGGCGCCGTCGCTCGGGATCGTGATCGCGACCTTGCGACCGAGCGCGCGCTCGACGTCGGCGAGCGGCACGCCGGCGCGTGACGGCCAGCGGTTGAGAACGATCTGGGATCGGCCGTTGCGCAGATCGGGCGCGGCCGACAGCACGCGCTGAAGATCGCGGAGGGCGGGAAGCTCCGGCGTCGTGACGAGAAGCACGCGATCGGCGACGCGGAGCGCGGCCGTCGCGACGTCGTCAAAGGACGTCGGCAGGTCGAGCACGATGTGGTCGAAGTGCGCCCGAAGCGTCTGGACGAGCCGTGCGATCGCTTCGGGCGAGACCGAGTCCGCGAGACCGAGCGTCTCCGGCGAGAGGAGCACCTTCACGCCGGAGCTGTGCGCCACGAAGATGTCATCGATGAGCCCCAGGTCGAGCGGAGCTGAGCGCGCGAGGAGGTCGACGATCGTGTTCTTCCCGCGAAGATCGAGCGCGATGCCGACCGCGCCGAAACGCAGGTCGAGGTCGATGATGGCGACGCGCCCCGGGCGCGTTTGCGCGAGTGCGACCGCGAGGGCCGTCGCCACGGTCGTCGCGCCGGCGCCGCCCTTGGGCGAGTACACCGCGGTGACGACCGCGCCGGACCCCGCGCGCCGCTCGGCCGTCGACGTCGGCCCGCCGGCGACGTCGCGGATCGCCGACACGAGCTCGTCCGGCTCGTAGGGACGGACGAGCAGCGAGCGGGCGCCGGCGCGCACCGCGCGCGAAAGGAGCGCGGCGTCCGTTTGATCGCCGAGCACGACCACGGTGGTCGTCTCGCGAAGGCGGCCCACGAGCCCGAGGAGCGCGTCCGGCGTCAGGGCGCGGGTGTCGACGACGACGACCGAGGCCGGCCGCTGCGCGAGCTCGTCCAGGAGCCCCGCGGGGTCGGACGCGATCTCGACGAGCCGCAGCGCGCGCTCGCTCGAGATGACCGCCGCGGTCTCCTTCCCGCCACCCGGATCGAGGACCGCGACGGTGATGACAGGGTCGGCGGTCGAGGTGGTCATCGTTTGATCCCGAAGCTCTGGGTGAGGTAGAGGATGTCGACGGCCTGTGTCCGGACCGGCGCCGTGTCCGCGCGGGCCCGGAGCGCGATGTCGATCACCGCGCCGCTGTCGCGGAGGTATTTGAGGACGAGCGCGGTCTGGTGCTCGACCGAGAAGACCAGCGCCCTCGACTGGTCGCGCCCCGTGACTGCGAGCACCTCCAGGTTCTGGATCGTCTTCTGCGTGACCCGACCGTCGGCGCCGCTGATGGTCGCGAGGACGTCGACGCGGTCGCCGACCTGCACCAGGCCGGCGGCGGTCAATGGATCGGCCGTGGGGAACGACACCACGAGCTGGCCCGGCGCTGCGATGACGGCGGCGGCGGGCTGCCCGGCGGCTCCCGATACGAACGTGCGGAGCACGGCCGTGCCCTGCGGCACGGCGACCGCGAGGCGTTGCCCCACGAGGGCGGCGGGGTCGGAGAGCGCTCCGGAGGGGACGAGCTCCACCGGATAGCTCCGGCGTTCGAGCGCCTCCTGCGTGATCGGAGCGTTCGCGGCGATGGCCACGCGCGCGACGACGACGTCCTGGCGCTCGTGCGCCTCACGCTGTTCCGCGGTCGCGGTGACCGTCCCGTAGAGCAGGAGGCCGGTGACGAGAGCACCGGTCACGCCCAAGCCGAGCAGTGCACGCGCGCGCAGATCGTTCATCGAAACGTCCCCTTTCGTTCTGGACCCGGCTGGGCGACGAGCGAGCTGTCGGCGGTCACGCGGCTCTCCGCGCGGCCGGGCAGCACGTCGTCTCCCCAGCAAGTGAGATACCGACCGCCGCTCGTGCCGCCCGGGTGCTGCGAGATCGCCCGCTCGTCCCCCTACCGCCCGGCCGGATGAGCGCCTTCGCGGGCGGGCGGTGAGCGGACCGCCGTCCGCTCACCGTGTCGTCCTCACTCCGCAAGCCTGGGATCGCCGCGCGGCGGAGCCGCGCGGAGCGGATCGAGCTGGACCGAAACGCTGGCGCCGTGCTCCGACGTGATGCTCTGTACGACCACGGCCGACGTCAGGGTGAGGGCCGTGTCGTTGACGACCAGGGCCGCCGTTGGGAGATAGATGGCGCCGGTGATGTCGAGCGCCGTGGATTTCTTGAGCTCGATCTGCATGTTCTTGCAGCGCGGGTCCTCGTACAGGGTCATGCCCTGGTACGGGCCGCTCGTGGGTGCCGTCAGATGGATCTCGCCGCTTATGTTCACGTCGCCGCATTGCCGTTGCCGGTCCTGCTTCTTCGCGAACGGGTAGTCCTTGTCGGTCAGGTAGATGAAGACACCGGCGCCAGTGAGCGTCGTGTGATCGCCGACATCGAGTCCTCTTCCCTTCAGGA
>VBAP01000164.1 GCA_005882335.1 Candidatus Segetimicrobium genomatis | reverse complement strand
AGACAATCGGCGCCGCAGTCGGCGAGTTTGCGAACTTCAAGCCTGCAATCACCGCGGCAACGGCCACGACCACGCCGGCAAACGGCTGCACCGCGATCTCGGAAGACCTCACGGGCAAGATCGCGTTAATCAGCCGGGGCGTCTGCACGTTCGGCACGAAGATTCAGGCCGCGCAGGACCGAGGGGCCGTCGGAGTCATCATCCTGAACAATCAGCCGACGGACCCGTTCCCGATGGCCCAGGACGGCGTGCACCACCCGACCGTTCCGGCGGTCATCGTCTCGCTGGCGGATGGCGCGACCCTCAGGGCGCACGCACCCGGATCGGTGACGGTCGACGGGACGACGTTCTTCGACTTCGTGACGACGAACGCGGACATCCTCGCGGCGTTCTCGAGCCGCGGGCCGACGCCGTACGACTTCCGTCTGAAGCCCGACGTGACCGCGCCTGGCGTCAGCGTGCTCTCGAGCATCCTCGGAGGTCAGTTTGCGTTCTTCCAGGGCACCTCGATGGCGACGCCGCACACGACCGGCGCGGCCGCCCTCCTGCTGGCCGCCCATCCGACCTGGTCGCCCGACGAGGTCAAGTCGGCCCTCGTCAACTACGCGGATCGAACGGTGACCGGGACGGGCGGACTCGGCCCGATCGCCCGCGGCGGCGGACGGATCAACGTCCAGACCTCCGTCGGCGCGACGGTCTTGTTGAGTCCCGCCTCGATCAGCTTCGGGGGCTTCACGGGAGGAAAGCCGTTGTCCTCCGAGGTCGATGTGAAATTCGAGAACCTCGGTCCGGCGGTCACGTGCGCCCTGAGCCTCACGATCAACGACCCGACCGCGAGCGGTTTCTTCTCGCTCAGCGCGTCCAGCCTCAGCCTGGCCGCGGGCGGGACCGGGACCGTGAAGGCGACGTTCAACGGAGGACAGTCGGTGGGGACGGGCTTCTTCTTCGGAGATGCGGTCGCGTCGTGCGGGACGGCGACGATCCGGGCACCCTGGTTCGCGGCGGTCCAGCGCGGCAACGGGGCGTTGAATGGCAACCAGAATTCGCCCGCCCTGTTCGGACTCGACCCGGCCGTGTACATGGACACGAGCTTCATGTCCGGCGGTCCGTTCGCGGCGTGACGAGAACGTGCGGCCTTGGCGGTACGCCAGGACCTCACCCTTTCCATTCCTTCGGGTCGCCGAGTAGCCAGTGCCATCCGCAGGCAGGCGATTCCCTCCGGCTCCGACCCGCGCACGGGTTCACCCTCGCGGGCTCCTTCGGTCGGCCGGCGTTTCAGCACTCATAGGGGTCGTCACGACCGTCGTCGGCTGACCCTCTTCTCATCATGAACGCGAGGCAAGGAAATCGTTCCAACTAGAAAGCGGTTCGGCCGCCGAATTCTTGGATGTCAGCGGTCGTGGCGTCTTAGGCGGGGCGACCCCCGGACTCGTCCTTCAATCGTCCAGCGATGACAAGTCCCGAATCCCTAGCCGTCTTTCGAAAGAGGCAGCGTATCCAATGTCCGGACACGCGACGGGAGAACAGTCTCGCGAGGGTGGGGTGCGTTGGACGCCCCGAGGGCCCGAGCGTCGGCTCCCGACCGCGGTGACTGGAACGCCTCGTAACGCTCGGAGACCCAAGCCTGGCTTTCTGCATCCCACTTCCAGAGATGCAAGACGTCTCGGGTCAACTGAAGTACGGTGCCCCACCAGGCGTCATTCTTCGGGCTCGACGGGTCGAGGTGGGCTGTGGCCAGGTAGATGTTAGCGAAACCGCAGACGGTGAAACGACCCTCCGAGACCTCTTCGAGCGCCGTCGTGACCATCGATTGATAGTTCTCGTCCATCTCGGCCAACTCCGGGCGTTGCTTCAGGCGGACCGCCAACTTCCGCAAACCTGCCTGCTTGCTCAATCTCGCCCGGCGCCGGTCTTGCAGGATCGAGGCCAAGGACGCCGGCTGACGATCGCCGCGGGGCCGGAGTCTTCGAATGACCCATCTCGAAAACCGAACGAATCCGCCCTGGAGCATCGCCTCGGACAACATCTCCTCGGCGCCGACCAGCGTTTCCAGGGCACCGTCCCACTCTTCCAGCTTCTGTTCGAAAATCCCTTCGAACTCCAGGACTGACCTCGCCATCCGCGAAGCTAGACTACCGGGCTTCCGGCCCCGGACGACGACGGCGAGGTAAGTGTACGAACCGCGCCGTAGGAAGACTTTCTCGTTCCCGAGGTCGATCCGGCGAATGTCGTGACCCTGCCACTCAACGAAAGCGTCCCGCGCAAATTGCTGGATCGTGGTGAGCATGGCCGCCAAAATATCGCGATCCGTCGCGCTCTTGATCGTCTTCGAGAGATGCACGACGAGGACGCCGCTCCAATGGACCAGGAAGATCTCTTCGATCCGCCCTCCGCGCCAAATCACAAAAGCGACGGCAGTCGCCGCGAGCACACCTGCGACCGCGAGCCAGGCAGATGCATCGAGCCCGGCCGGGCCCGGCGGGGCCCCCGCGGTAACGATGATGCTCACACTCGCCGTGGAACCGGGTCGCGGGAGTCCCAGGAAGTCGGTGTAGTCCAGGGACACCCCGACGACCAGAAACGCGCCTACCACGACGCCGCCACTGATGGATGCGGTCGCGCGGTAGAAGTGCGATCCGCCCGCCACGTTCCAGAACGTCCAATCCGTTGTTCCCGGAGTCCTCAGGCCGCCAATCGAGCTTGCATTGTCGGAATCGAACGCGAATCCGGACGGAAGCGTGATGTTGATCCAGACCTGCTGGGCGTTCTCCGTGCCAGTATTGTTGAACCAGATCGTGAAGCGGGCCGAACTGCCCCTCGCAACTTGCGTCGTGTCGGGTGCGATGGACAGGCTCACGGTCGTCTCCTCGTAGCCGAAGGTCCTCAGCGTAAAGTCGCCGATGCCGCCGGCACTCCAGGTACCGCCCTCGTTCGCGGATGAGAAACCCTGTCCCGGAGCCAGATAGGTGTCGGCGCGCGTGTTCCACCAATTCCAACCGATGCTCGACACGCTGGAGGCGTTGCGCATGACCACCCAATACATCTGGCCCGCGACGAGCTGGATCGGGAGGCTCGGGGTGAAGTTGACCCATCGGTACGCGGCCGAGCCGAGCTGAGTATCGGACCCGAGAGGAGGCGCGGCCAGGTTCGGCAACCCTCCGGCATCGGTACGAACTTCGACCGTCGAGGCCTCGGAGGCGTTGCTGGAATACTGTGCCCATAACGAAACGCGCGTCAGGATGTAGGAGGCGCTCGCCCGAAACGATTGAGCGGCCCACTGAGCGCTGCTGATAGCCACCGCCTTTCCTGTCGACGGGAAGGTCGGCGGGGGGTCGGAAACGCCATCGTAGAAGTGGTACAGGGAGGCTGACGCCGTCAAGGCTACCGAGGTGAGCACGACGATGAAAAGGGCGGACCCGATCAGGAGCCTCGCGTGAGCCGACATTCCCAGGCGCTCGCCCCCCGGCACCGGAAGGATTCTCGCGGCGTGTCGGGTTCGTCGCATGTACGCTACCACAGCCCATCTCTGCGGCGAAGGTCCGCGAATCCGTTTCTATGACAACGAGGACCAATAACCGTGCCGGTCCGATTATCACTTCGGCTGGCCTCAACTCGGAGGAAATCCACCGGCCCCGCCGCGACACCGCGGGCGAGCGGGGACGGGCGAACGTGCGCCACGCCACCCCGCGACTCCCCGTGGGGTGTCAAGGCCGCGAATCTCAGAGGAAGGTTCTTTAGTCTGACAATCACCTGACGCGAGCATGGAAGTCCCGCCGGGGCGAGTGGAACGGATCGCCGACGGCGGGCCCGAAGCGATTCGGTCCATCCTCGCCGAGCTTCGGGCGATGAAATTCAACGGGGTCCTGAAAACCTCCGTCTTTCGAGGCGACACCCCGTCGCAAGGGGTCCTCGTCCTCCGGCGAGGGGACGGGGTGCTGGCGGAACACCGGTCCGCCGTCGATGTGGCGGGCCACGAGGCCCTCCCCGAGATCCTGAAGGACGCCGCGAGCGCCCGCGCCCAGCTCGAAGTGCGCACCTACGACTACGGCCATTCCTCGATCAGCATCGACCACCTCCAGCGAAGCTACCCGGAAGCCGCGGTCGAGGGCATCGGAGACCCGGACGAGGTGCTCGAGCAGGCGATCGCCCAGGAGGCCCGCGAGCGCGAGACGTACGAGAAGGAGCTGGAGGGCCGTCGCAACCAAGAGCGAACGCTCGTCGAGCGCGAGGAGGAGCTCTACCGCCGGAAGTGGGAACTCGAGCAGGAGTACCAACGAAGCGCGATGCGACAGCGGGAACTGGACTCCCTCCGGGCGGAACTGCAGACCGTCAAAGAGGCGAGCGGACTGATCCTGAGCCGCCTCGAAGAGCGACGCGGGTCC